>DASTYK010000076.1 GCA_035764935.1 Longimicrobiales bacterium
TCCACGCGAGCAGTCGTGAATCCGACCATGCGCGCGCCGCCTCGGACAGGAACCGCGCGCCGGTCGCGAGCGTGAGCACCCAGTAGGCGAGCGCGGCGCGTTCGGGGGTGTAGCGATCGTCGTCCCTGGCGGCGCGCGGGAAGAGCCAGAGCGCGACGCCGAAGATCAGGAACATCACGAAGCCGACAAAGATCGCGTGTGCGTGCGCCGACACCAGGTGCGGGTGCGGAAACACACCGAAGAGCTCGCGACGGACGAGGAGCCATGCGCCGAGCGCGAGACCGGCCATCAGGAAGAGGACGCCGGTCTTGATGAAGCGGCGAACGAGTGTGTACACCGGGTCAGCGCCTGGAGCCCGTGCGGATCGTGCTGCTCATCCGCGCGAAGCGTCGGAGTCCGTGCGTGACGGCTGGACCACGGTGAGCAGGAACGACGCTCCGTGGTCGGACGTGACGGAGTGACGCACACCCGGTCCGGCCGACAGGAGGTCGCCGGGTCCGATGTCGTGCTCGGTGTCGCCGGTGGCGAAGCGCACACGGCCGCTGATCGGCTGGATGGTGATCGGCCCCTCGGCGTGGTGCTCGGAGATCGAGGAGCCGGGTGCGAGCACCACCAGCGTGACGCGCATGGGGCCGTTCTTGAGGAGCGTCCGCGCGGCCGGCCCCTTCCGGTCCGCCGCCGCCGGATCCGCGGCTCGCTCGCTTTCGCTCGCCAGGTGAAAGACGAGCACGTCGCCGGAGAGCGGTCGCTGGATCGACGGCATCACTCGCGCTCCGGCGCGTCTGTCTTCTTGCCGACGAGCACGCGCCACGTCTCGGGGCCCTGCTCGAGGTACACGAACGAGAACGCCTCCTCCCCGCGCGTTGCACGCAGCGTGTAGTACATGCACTGCGGATCGTGATCGACCGTGAGCTCGAGCACGTCACCGACCGCGAGCTGCTCGTACGTGCCCATGATCCGTTCGTAGCGATCCTTCGGCTCGACGGGTCGGATGTCGAGCGAAACCAGTGTGCTTTCCATCACCTCTCCATCGTTGCCGGCGAAAGCTGTACGACGTCGCGCTCTGCCTTGCTCCCGCACCCCCAGCCGCCGCGACGGCCGAGCCAGTTTTCCCACGCCACACGGTAACGCGGTGAGCTCGGCGCGACCACCAGTGGTCCGCCGAAGCGGCCGAGGGCCAGCTGCCCCATCAGCGCACCGATCCCGCGACCATCGGCCATCGCAGCCTCCGGTCCGCCGCCGAGCAGCCTGACGTAGCGGAGCCGCTCCGGAATTGCGCGCATGGCCCGCCGCAGGTCTCCTGCCATGTCGCTGACGGCGTCATCGATCTGCCATGCGACGTCCGTATCCGCACCTGCGATCGCGCCGAGCCAGGACTCCGCCGCGCCGCTCACTTCCACGAGGGCGCCAGCGCCGCTGTCCCCGAGCCCGCGCGCGGTCGCAATGCGCTCCGCCAGCGAGCCGTGCGCGATCAGCGCCGGCGCTTCCAGCTTCGCGCATACGTCGGCAACCTTCGCGGTCGTCAGCGCGCCCGACACGCGGAAGCTTCCGATCGCAACGCCGAAGTCGGCTGCAAGGACGGCCGCCGTGGCGGCGCTGGCTGCGTCCGACACGCCGTGCGCATCCTCATCGCGCAGCTCGAGCACGGCGAGGCCGCGTCGTGCGCATGCAGCAAGGAGTGCGTCGACATCGGCATCGACGGCCGCGGCGGAGCTCAATCCGAGTCGCATCAGGCCGTCCGCGAGATCTGCACGCGCCAGACTGCCGGCCCCTGCTCCAGGTACTCCCAGCCGAACTGGCCCGCGTGCTCGAACTCGAACTGGTAACGCAGCGGCTTCGGATCGTGATCGTTCACCAGCACGAAGGACTCGCCCGGCGCCAGCTCCGAGAAGGTATGAAAAATGGTCGGGTGCTTCTCCCGCGGCGGGATGACCCGTACATCGAGAACTCGCTCGCTTCCCTGCATCGGTGTGCTCCTTCCAGGTGGATCAGGATCGGCTCACGCCGTCCTGCGACGGATGAATACGCGCACGAGCTCCGCATCCTGCTCACGGACCTCGTAGGTGAACCCCCGCTCCTCGAGCAGCGGGAGCAGGAACTGCGGAACACGCACGTTGAGCTGCACCAGCGTTCCCCCAACGGGCAGCTGCTCCAGCGCTGCGAGCGTGCGCATCATCGGCTCGGGCGGCTCGAGCCCGCGCACATCGAGCACGACGACGTCGTCCGTTGCGGCGGAGACGGCAACATCGGGTGCGGTTTCCGGCACATTCTCGGGCCGGTCTGCGGCTGGCTCACTGCCATCGGCATAGAACCAGACGCGCCAGTCTTCGGGCCCGAGCTCTTCCGTGTAGTGCTCGAGTCCCTGGCGTCGCATCACGGTGTAGAGCGGAACAGGCTCAAAGATCGCGCGCACGGCCAGCGCGCCGTCGTCCGGGCGCTCGCGCAGCGCGGTCATGATTGCACGGAAAGGCTCGTTGCCGGCTCGCAGCTCGTCGCGCACGTCGAGCACGATCCGGCGCTCGGCCGGGATCGCAGCAAGGGCAGGCGGCTCGGCGCCTTCGCCGGGTGCGGGGCGCGCTGCGCTGGACGGCTCGACGGCCTGTCCATGGGAGCGGTCTGATTGGGCGGACTGCGCAGCGGCCTGGCCGTGTGATGAACTGGCCGGCTCGACGGCCTGGCCGTGGGCGCGGCGCGATGCGTCGCCTGCTGCGGCCCCGGCAGCAGCCGCACGCCGAACGCCGGGCACCGCAGCGGCGGCTGGCGCCTGCGCGCCACGCCGGTGGGCATTGAGCTGATCCACCAGGAGTTTTGCATCCAGGCCGGCCATGCGTGCCGCCTGTTCCACCGTGACGAGTCGCGCCATGACCTTGCGCATCGCGGGGTTGCGCAGCCGCTCGAACGCGGGGGACAGCGATGCGAGCACGTCGATCAGCGACTCGTCCTCGCGCAGGATCGTCGCCACGCGGTCGTCGGCACGGATCACCATGCCCCCTCCTGGATCATCGTCGGATTCCATGCCGGCTCCCACACCAGGCGCGGCACCACCCCGCGGACGCCGGTTACCTGCTCCAGCGCACCACAGATGCCGTTCGTGATGTGCCGCTCCATCGGGCAGCCGGGTGTCGTCAGCGAATAGGTGACGATCACCGTGCCGTCATCGACGACCAGGTCGTAGACGAGGCCCAGTGTCACGATGTCGAGCCCGATCTCCGGATCGATCACCGTCCGCAGCGCATCCCATGCGTATGCCTCGACGACTTCGATGGGGACGTCTTCGTCATGCGCGGCCGGAGCCGTCGATGCTTGGAAGTCCCGCACGTCATCCGCCTGCGTCGGCGACGTGCTCCCGGTTTCACGCGACTGGTTCATGGACGTTTCCTTGCGAGCTGGAACATCTGCCACAGTGTGACCGCCACTCCACCCGCGAAGGTGACGGCCCCTGCACGTGCCACGGTGCCCACTCCCAGAGCGACGCCGCCCGCGAGCAGGGCTGTTGCCGCGACCAGCGTGGACGCGGCGATCGTCGCCAGCCGCGCCGAGTACAGCTCGCTCACGCGCGGGACCTCCTGCCTGCCGGCCACGGGTCCGAAGCGGTGGTACCAGATGAGGAACGGCACGATCTTGTAGTAGTGCGCGACGATGAAGAGGCTGATCGCGAGCAGCAGTGTCATGACGTACGCCGTCGCATGCCTCGCCTGTGCCACACCCGCAATCACCGGCCACACGACGACCAGCGCCACCACGAGCGCGGCAAGCGCCGTCGCGGCGAGTCGCATTCCCGGATCCAGGTTGCGCCGGACGCGGTGCGCGTAGAAGGCGCGCGCCTGCAGCAGGAACGCGACGCAGCCGCCGGCAATCAGGAGCGCCGGCAGCCAGCGGCTGATCGCGACGGGAGCATGGTGCAGGAACGTGAGAATGCCCGCGCCGCTGGCCACGAGCGCGACCGCCACCCTGGCGTTGCGGTCACCGGCCCCGTGACTCAGCAGGAACATCGGCAGCAGCCGCTGCGCGACACCGATCATCACGAGCAGCACCCATCCCGCTACAGCGATGTGGATGTGCACGCCCATCGCGTTCAGCCGGCCCGCACCGAGATACCCCCAGCGCAGGTTGCCGGCGAGCGAAATGCCGATGCACAGCGTCGCGAACAGGTAGAAATCCGCAAACGCGAGCGCCCACCACGTGACGTCACGCCGCTGCGCACTCTTCAAGGTCGCGGCCAGGTTGATGGTGAAGAGCAGGACCCCGCTGCCGAAGCATGCCGCTCCCGCCAGCATCAGCGCGCTCTCGTTCGCAACGAGCCCCGCAACGAACAGCGCGAGCCCCGGCGCATGCAGCACGAAGCTCGCATGCGCCACGCGCAGCCAGCGGATCGGCTCGCCCAGCGCCACGGGCAGAAACTGGTAGAGCGCCCCCATGATCGACGTCGTGATCCAGCCCAGCGTGAACAGGTGCGTGACCCCCGCCACGCGCGGCGACACGTACGCACCCGTCGCGAGCGCCGGCGCGATCACGACCAGCCCCACCGCGCCAGACAAAAGAAACAGCAGGGCAGCAGCGAAGTGCTCGCCGGGAAGCAGAAATGGCGGCGCCTTCGAGGCAGCAGCGCCCATTGGCATCATGGGCGGCGTCGCCGCCATCGCACTCACCGGCATTCCACGGCGTCCGCATCCGCCGCGTAGGTGCAGCTCGCATCGCCGGCCGGGATGTAGCTCAGGCGCGTCAGCCGCTCGCCACCGAGCAGCTCGCGAACGAAGCCAAGCTCCGCACGGCACGGAATCGTCGTCGCGCCCACCAGCTCACGGATCGGACAGTTGCACAGGCGGAGCGCGGGTTCCCTGCCCGGCTCCACCAGCGCCATGAACCCCAGCTCCGACAAAATGCGCGCGACCTCCTCCACCCGCGCCCGCCCCCGCAGGTCGCGAACTCGTGCCAGCGCAGCCGGCCGACGCGCATCGATGTAGGCCTCGAAAAACGACTCCAGCGCCGCCTCGTTCCCCGTCGCCTTCAGGTGATCCGCCAGCGCACTCAGCACCTCGCCCTCGCGCCGCGGAAACAGCGAGTCCGCCGCGGCCGCCAACCCGTACACGATCTCCGGACGACCTCGCCCCTGCGCGCGCGTGCCCGTCCGCTCCACCAGCCCCTGCTTCGACAGCGCCTGCAGGTGGTGCCGCACCGTCTCCACATTCAGGCCGGTACGCTCCGCCAGGTCCGGGATCGTGCCCCCGCCCGACTGCTTAAGCAGCACCAGGATCTCCTGCTGCCGCGAGCCCGGAGCAATCGCGACCGCGGCCTCCGCCGCAACGGGCGCAGGGAGACTGGATGGCGGGTCGGACATCGCGGTTTTCCGGCTCATGGAGTGGAAAGTCACGGGGCACGCGGACATTGTCAAGATGATTGTCTTGCTTATTCGGATCGGGGCCGCCAGGGCCTTGCTGAGGCGGCGGGATGACCCGGCGGGCACGCCGGAAACGTCACAATTGCGGCGCTCCCGAAGGCGCGATGTAACCTTACCGGCGCCACACGCCGGAAACGTCACAATTGCGGCGCTCCCGAAGGCGCGATGTAACCTTCCCGGCGCCACAGGCCGGAAACGTTACAATTCACGCTCCTGCACCTGGGGAACTGTCACGTTTCCGTCCATATGCGCCGGAAACGTCGCAGACTGTCGAGCAGGCGGCGGCAATTGTGACGTTGACGGCGCTCATTCCTGCCGCGCGCGTGCGCGCAGTCGCCAACGCCGCTCCGCTCGTCACGGCTCACGCTCCGCGGCACCGTTGCGACTGACCGCACCGCCCCCTGTGCCGCGGGCAGCTTTCCGGCGGTTCCCGTGGGCCCTGCCCCGCCGTGACTCGCGAAGAAACACCGCTCCATGAACCCGCGGCGGCGCTCCGGCGCTCCCCTCGAACGCACCACGCCATTGCCTCGAGAACGCGGCACGAGGCGAACCCGCGGCGGCGCTCCGGCACTGCCCTCGAACGCACCACGCCATTGTTGCCTCGAGCGAACCCGTGGCGGCGCCTGCGCCGCCCCCCGACGATCCCCGGGACCTTCGCTTCCCGCACCCCCCGATCCCTCCTGTGTCAGGGATTCCCCCACGTCCCGCCCAGACCTTCCCCACCCGTAAATCCTCGTAACTCCGACCTTTACGCCCCGGCCTATTTCATACCTTGAGGTGCGAAATAAACCCGGTCAGAAAAGGACATGGTCATGCGGAATACACGGATCTATACCGGACTGGTAGCAGGCGTTGCGGTGCTGGCGGCGGCCGGCCTGGGCTTCGCGAACCGCGCAGCGGCGCCGGCTGTGGAGCGGGTGGACTTCGGCGTCACGACGACGGCGACCACCCCGGTGTTCGACGCCAGCGTGGCGGCGCCGTCGAAGGCGACGGTTCGCGAGTTCCGGATCCCGATGACCCATCGGACCATCGAGATCGCGCCTGGCGTGAAGTACGATGGCTGGACGTTCGGCAACACGGTGCCGGGTCCGGTGATCCGGGTCCGCGAGGGCGACCTGGTGAAGGTGACGATCGTCAATGAGAGCAACATGCCGCACTCGATCGATTTTCACAGTGCGCGCATCCCGATGAACGAGGCATTCAAGACGATCGGCCCCAACGAGGAGCTGACGTTCGAGTTCACGGCCGGCGACCCGGGCGCCTACATGGTCCACTGCGGCACACCGCCCGTGCTGATGCACATCATGCAGGGGATGTATCTGCCGATCATCGTGGACCCGAAGGATGGCTGGGGCACGGAGGCGGACAAGGAGTTCGTGCTGGTGCAGAGCGAGTTCTACGCACAGCCGGGCAATGGCGATGCGATGCAGCCGGACTACCAGGCAGCGCTGGACAAGGATGCGAGCTACGTGGTGTTCAACGGCAAGGCGAACCAGTACAGCGCGAACCCGCTGGAGGTAGCCGAGGGTGATCGTGTCCGGTTCTTCGTGGTGAACGCCGGGCCGAGCCTGCGGAGCGACTTCCACATCGTCGGTGCGATCTTCGACCGGGTCTACCCGGACGGCAATCCGAAGAACGTGCTGGAGAGCGTGCAGACGTACACGGTTCCTGCGGGCGGCGGCGCAGTGTTCGAGACGGTGTTCGAGGCGGGCGCGAGCGGTGAGGGGATCTACGCCTTCGTGACGCACGCCTTCGCCGATGCGAGCAAGGGTGCCGTGGGCAACATCAAGGTCGGGAACGCGGTTATGGCCGCGGGCATGGGCCACTGACCGCGACGAACGAACCGTTGGACAGTTGCAGGGTTGAACATGCGCGGGACCGTCCGGTTCGGTCCCGCGCACTGCGTTTACGGGATGAAACGAGGCGGCAATGGACGTTTACGTCCGGAACTTCATTCGTGCGAGTCTCTTCTGGCTGGGTACGGGCGTGCTGCTGGGGGTGTGGATGGCGCTCGCGTCCGACGCGCTGATCTACCGACCGGCGCACGTGCATGCGAACCTGCTCGGCTTCGTGAGCATGATGATCTTCGGCGTCGCGTACCACGTGATTCCGCGTTTCAGCGGCGCGCCGCTGCGCAGCCCGCGCCTGGCGCTCGCGCACTTCTGGATTGCGAACACCGGTCTTGCGCTCCTGGTCGCGGGATGGCTGTCACGCCCGTGGACGCCCTCGATCGGTTCGACCGCCCTCGGCGTCGGTGCGATTGCGAGCGCGACCGGCGCGTTTCTCTTCATCGGGAACATCTGGCGCACGCTGGACGCGGCAGCGGCGCCACTGCCCGTTGCGCGAAGCGTCGCTCCGGGCGGCGGGGCACGTTGAGGCGGGCGGGGCGCAGGTCGTGCTGACTCAAGGGCTTGCGGTGCTGACGAAATCAACGACACTCAATGCACCGATCGGGCAGAAACGGGTTCGACTCCGCTGATGGAGCAGCAGGCAGGCTCCCTGAAGAACATGCACGCGACCACCACAGTGATACCTCCGCAGCACACTGACGGCACTGGCGCCGACTGGCGGACAGCGCTTCCCGAGCCGCACCGACGCGCGGTCCGCGCCTGGCTCTGGTCGATCGCCGCGATGACGCTGGGCATCATCGTGATCGGCGGCATCACACGGCTCACCCTGTCGGGACTGTCGATCGTCGAGTGGCGGCCGTTCACAGGCATCGTCCCGCCACTGAACGAGGCACAGTGGCTGGAAACGTTCGAGCTCTACAAGCAGTACCCGGAGTACCAGACGTGGCGCGCCGGCATGACGCTTGGTGAGTTCAAGTTCATTTTCTTCTGGGAGTATGTGCACCGGCTGGTGGCACGCCTGATCGGCGTCGTTTTCCTGGTCCCCTTCGTCTGGTTCTGGCTGAAGGGACGGCTGAACCCGCCGCTGCGGCGTCGGACACTCGCGCTCTTCGCCCTGGGTGCCGCGCAGGGATTCATGGGCTGGCTGATGGTGATGAGCGGGCTCGTCGATCGTCCGAGCGTCAGTCACTACCGCCTGGCCGCCCACTTCTCGCTCGCACTCATCATCCTGGGTTACGCCTCGTGGCTTGCGCTGGAGCTGCGCGTCGGCCAGGCGCGTCCGGCTGTCGCGGCGGGCGCGCGCTCCTTCATGAAGCGCGGCCTCACGGTGGTGGGCATCCTGCTCTTCGTGCAGATCATATGGGGCGCGTTCACCGCGGGACTCAAGGCGGGCCACTACTACCCCACCTTTCCGCTCATGGGCGGAGCGCTCGCGCCTCCCGACCTGCTCCGGCTGGAACCAGCGCTGCGCAACTTCTTCGACAACCCGCCCGCCGTTCAGTGGACTCACCGCGTGATCGGCACGCTGCTCGGACTCGCCGTCATCGGTTTCGTCGTGCACGTATTCCGCCACGTTCGTGACACGGTGTCGCGCCGTTATGCAGCCGCGCTTCTCGGCCTCGTGCTCGTGCAGTACATGCTCGGTGTCCTCACGGTGGTGAACCTGGTGCCGATCGGCCTGGGCGTCGCGCACCAGGCGGTCGCCGCGATCCTCCTTCTCTCATGGCTGGGGTGGGTGCACCACGTGCGTACGCTCCGCATCGATGTGTGATGTCACTCTACTTCATCAACGTCACGATTCATGTCTTCGCCGCACTCCTCTGGCTGGGCGGCATGTTCTTCCTCGCCGCGGTCGGTGCGCCCGTGCTGCGGCGTGTGGAGCCGCCCGCGCTGCGTGCAGAACTGTTCCGCAAGCTCGGCGCGCAGTTTCGACTCGTGGGCTGGATCGCGATCGCCGTGCTGCTCGTGACTGGTACGTTCAATCTCTACTTCCGTGGCCTGCTCTCGATGAGCGTGCTCGCGAGTGGCGCGTTCTGGCGCTCACCGTACGGGATCGCTCTGGCATGGAAGCTCGCAGCAGTGACCGGGATGCTCGTCGTGCAATCGATTCATGATTTCATCACCGGGCCTGCGGCGTCACGGCTGCAACCCGGCAGCCCCGAGATGTTGCGCGCGCGCCGCCATGCTGCTCTGCTCGCGCGACTGAGCGCCGTCCTCGGCATCATCGTCGTCATCGCTGCTGTCCGACTTGCGCGCGGTGGATAGCGGCTGAAACCGGCCCGTTCGCACCGGAACGATCCCGACGAAACCTTCATCCGCTCGCGACGGAAACTCCAACCGATCCGAATAATCCTTCATCCGCTCGCGACGGAAACTCCAGCCGATCCAGTCGGAACCTTCACCCGTTCCCGACCCCCAGTTCACGCTTCCCTCACACATTCCACAGGCCGTCTCGACCCGCCATGCGCCCGCCCCACACGCCTTGCCAGCGGTGTTGGAATTGCATGATAAACAAGTAGTTACATTCCCCGGGACAGCGGAGGTTGCCATGGCAATTGCACAGGGTGAAGGCACCTTGGATGCCACGCAGACAGGTGCAATGAGTCTGGCCCCGGGACCGGCCGGTGCCGACGGTTTTCCGCAAGCCGAACTGATACACGAGCGGCGTGCGCGTGCCGAGGCCGAACGCGCGATGCGCCTGCGCGACGAGATGCTCGCACTGGTTGTTCACGATCTGCGCAACCCGCTGAACACGATCAGCCTTGCTGCACAGCTGCTGGAGGAAGGCCGACTGGATGCGACTGCCCGTCGTGCTCACGCGCGCACGATCGAGCGGTGCGCACGCGGCATGGCCCACCTTATCGACGACCTGCTCGACGTGAGCACCATCGACGCCGGTGCATTCCGGATCCGGCGCGCGCGCGTTGCGCTGGACGTTCTGCTGTCACGACTGAGAGCGGATTTCTCGGCGCGGGCGGCGGACGGCGAAGTGCGCCTGCGCTGCACGGCGCAGCGCGATCTGCCCAGGATCCGCGGTGACACTCAGCGACTGTACCAGGTGTTGTCCAATCTGGTTGCCAATGCGCTCAAGGTTGTCGGCCCCGGTGGGCGCATAGACGTTGACGCGCAGCGTATCGCCGACCATGTGCAGATCGACGTGTGCGACAATGGGCCGGGCATGGAACCGGACGTCCTGCAGCATGCGTTCGATCGCTTCTGGCATGCGGACCGGACAGGGCGCGCCGGTTCGGGGCTGGGTCTGTACATCTGCAAGGGCATCATCGAGGCGCACCGCGGGCACATCGAGGTGGAGAGTGCTCCGGGCGCCGGCACGACCTTCCACGTGCAGCTCCCGATCACGTAAGGCGATCGGGGGGCGGCAATCCACACGCAGTCGGGCGCGTGGCGAGTCACAGCGGCTCGCGCGCGCAACGGACCGGTCTCCAGGCGGGTGTCATGCGACGACGCGATTGCGACCGTTCTTCTTCGCGCGGTACATCGCCTTGTCCGCAGATTTCACCACCGCCTGTGGACCTTCACTCGCCGAGGAATACGACGCCAGCCCCGCGCTGATCGTGACGCCGAGCTGACGCCCTCCGCCGCGCCTGGTTCCGCGCGCGGCGGCCGCGTTCTTCCCCTTGGGTCGCGGCAGAGTCCGCAGCGTGAACTTCGACTGCTCGATCGATTCGCGCACGGCCTGCACGTGCGGCAGAGCCTCCGCCTTCGACTTTCCCGGAAACACGATCGTGAACTCCTCGCCGCCGGACCGGAACGCGCGGCCGCCGCCGCCGACTGCACCGAGCCTGGACGCGACCATTCGCAGCACCTGGTCGCCGACGTCGTGGCCGTACCTGTCGTTGAATGATTTGAAGTGATCGACATCGACGACGGCAACGGTGTACGGGGCGCGCACGCTCGCCAGCAGCTGGTTCAGCGCACGTCGTCCGGGCAGTGACGTCAGGTCGTCGTGGAAGGCCATCGCGTAAGCGGCTTCCATCAGCGAGACGAGCAATACCACACCGGCCGCCAGGAGCCAGAGGTCGCGCGCAACGGTGCCGGGCTCTGCATTGAAGGCAATCACGACCGCGAGCAGCGCCCACGCGAGGCCGGCGTCGGCGGGTCGGCGCCGCAGGAGTGCGAACAGCCCCGCCACGAGCACCGCCAGTGTGCCGGCCAGGATGGAGACCTGGGACAGGGAGGTGGGCCCGATCGCGAGGACGTCGTACTCCAGAATGGGCAGGACCTGGCCGGGCGCCCACGCCAGCAGGAGGAGCACGGTGACGGTGGGCAGCGCCGCGAGCAGCAGCTGCAGGTACGCGCGGGGTGCGCTGATGGGCCGGTCCGCGGTGGTCGAGAGCAGCGCGAGGCCCAGGGGCAGCGTGGTCGCGACTACCATGGTGACGGCGGCGCTGCTGCCGTACAGGCGCGGCTCGAGTGCGACGGCTGCGCAGGCTGCCAGCAGCGCCAGGATGAGGAGCCGGCTGCGCTGCAGCCGCCAGGCGAGCAGCACGCACGTGGCCATCACGACGAGCGGGTAACCGTCCGCGGCCCGGCCCAGCAGCGGCGAGGCGGGTGCCACGAGCAGTGCGGTGCACGTGACGGCCAGCACCAGCGCTGCCGGTGCGACCAGCGTCAGAAGCGTCTTCGTCGACGTCGATGTTGCCATGGAGCCCGTGGGTTGTCGGACGCCCCGGGGATGGGCGGGAGTGCATGGGAAGATGTGCCCTGCCGGCGCCTCGATCAAGGCGCGGTCGGCGGCCGATGCCGCCGCCTGCCTGCAACTCGTTGGGAGCACTGCACTAGAACGTCTGCTGCGGCCACGATCGGCAGATCGGTCACGCATGCATCGTGCAGGCACGGTACCTGCCGCGGGCAGAACGATCTCACGCCACAGGAGACTTCCGTTGCGAATGTACCGGCTCCGCATGCTGCCACTGCTCGCGACCCTGGGTGCGCTCGGCGGCTGCTCGCTCAACACCCTCTCGCTCACGGACGACGCACCGGAACCGGAGCAGATCGAGCTTACACTCTTCCTGGTGGGGGACGCGGGCGAGCCCGACCCGCGCGAGGTGGGCGCGCCGCTCGATTCGATCTATGCGCAGGCCGCACTCGCCCCGCAGCGCGCCTTGATCCTGTTCCTCGGCGACAACGTCTACCCGGTGGGGATTCCCGAGGAGGGACAGGCGGAGTGGGCAGACGCGCGGCGTCGCCTGGCCGCGCAGGTGAACGCGGTGCCGGCCGGCGCACGCGGAATCTTCATCCCCGGCAACCACGACTGGGGCTATCCCGACGCGGAGCCGTTCGGTCTCTACTCACTGCGCCTGCAGGAAGCGATGATCTCGGAACTTGCCGGTGATCGCGACATCCGCCTCCTGCCGTCCAACGGATGCCCTGGTCCCGTTGCCCTGGACGTGGGCCGGACTCGCCTGATCATTCTGGACACGCAGTGGTGGCTGCACGACTACATCGTGCGCGACGAGGAGTCCGACTGTGCCGCGAACACGCAGGCCGAAGTCACGGCCAGGCTGCGCACCCTTGCCGCCGACAGCGCTCCGGGCCGCGTCACGTTTGTCGCCGGGCACCACCCGCTCATGACCGGGGGGCCCCACGGCGGCTACTGCGGCATCACCGGGCCGTTTCACCGGTTCGGTGGCCGGTCACAGGACATCATCTCGGGCCGCAACCGAATGATGCGTGATTCGATCGAGGCCGCGATCTCCGTCAACCCGCCGATCGCATACGTCGCGGGTCACGATCACAATCAGCAGGTGCTGCATGGCGGCGAGTCGGCGGAGTACGTGCTCGTGAGCGGCGCCGGCTCCTACTCCAAGGCCGAATGCGCCGTGCGCATGCGCGAGAGTTACTACGTCAGTCAGAACAGGAGCGGCTTCATGCGCATCGACATCCTGCGCGGGCAGGGCGTGCACCTGCAGGTCTACCGTTTCAACCGCGAAGGTGCCGGGGGCCTCTCGTATTCCCGCTGGCTGGAGCCCCGCGCATGAGGAACTCCACCATGCGACGTCCAGTTCCCCTCCTGGCCGGTGCTCTGCTCTGTGCCCTGCTCCACGCCGGCACGGGCACCGCTGCCGCGCAGGAGCAGCTGCCGTTCTCCCGCGTGGAAGGCACGATCATCGGCTCCATGGGGCCGCAGCCGCTGCCCATGCCCGCCAGCCGCAATCACAACTACTGGGGCTTCCGGCTGCAGGCCGCGAGTCACCTCGGCCGGAGCGGCGCCGACTTCGAGGCCATCGCCGGTGGCGTCGACCTGCAATGGCGAGGCGGCTCCACGTTCGGCGTCACTGCGGGTTATCAGCGCACCGCATGCGACGTCGGCGAGTGCAACAATCACCTGATGTTCGAGGGACGCGGCCGCTTCAACTTCATCACTGGTGGTCCGACCATCGCGGGGGCGCTCGGTGACGCCAATGCCAGCACCACGGTCGGCTTCGATGTGGGCCTCGGATTCT
The DNA here is from genome assembly GCA_035764935.1 of Longimicrobiales bacterium. Taxonomy (NCBI): domain Bacteria; kingdom Pseudomonadati; phylum Gemmatimonadota; class Longimicrobiia; order Longimicrobiales; species Longimicrobiales bacterium. Next base: position 13,716 of record DASTYK010000076.1, read on the forward strand.
CGCCGGACATTGCGCCGCGGCTGAACGCCTGCGCATTCGACATCGGCATGCCGGTCGCCATTGCCATGCTGCAGAGTGTGCGGCTCGTCGTCTTCGCGAAGCCGACACTGGCCTGGGACTTTCACTGCGGCGGCACGTCGCAGGATCTGACCACGACCTGGATCGGCAGCTTCGGCGTGGGGCTGCAGCAGCTCGGGCTGCGCGGGCTGGATGTCAACGCGGGCTTCAAGAAGCTGTTCCGCGACGACACTGGCTACGTGTTCGGTGTCAGCGTGTCGTACCTGCTGCTGCCCTGACGCTGGCATCATCGGCCGTCTGCGCCGCGATGACCTCGTTGCGGCGCACGTACGCGCCGTCGCTGCGCAGCGTCCAGGTTTCCGGATGGTTCAGCGTTTCGTCGAGGATGTGGTCGAGCCGTGCGCAGTGTTCCGCATCCCGCACGGGTGTCACGATCTCGACCCGCTCGCGCATGTTCCGCGGCCGCCAGTCCGCCGAGCCGATGTAGTACTCGTCGCTGCCGTCGTTGTGAAAGTGGTAGATGCGCGCGTGCTGCAGGTAGCGGCCCAGCAGGCTGGTGACGCGGATGTTCTCTGACAGACCAGGCACGCCCGGCCGGAGCGAACAGATCTCGCGCACCATCATGTCGATCTGCACCCCCGCCTGCGATGCGTGATAGAGCGCAGCGATCAGGCGTCGGTCCATCAGCCCGTTCATCTGGATGCGGATGCGCCCGGCGCGGCCGGCGCGGGCGTGCTCGATCTCGCGATCGATCATCCGCAGGAACCGGCGTCGCATGTTGAAGGGTGAAACCAGCAGGCGGTCGACCTCGGCATTGGCCGCGTACCCCGTCAGCAGGTTGAAGATCGAGTTCACCTCCTGGGTCAGCTCCTGGTCCGCCGTGAGAATACCGACGTCCACGTAGCTGGCTGCCGTCCTGGCGTTCAGGTTGCCCGTGCCGATATACGCGTAGCGTCGCACGGCGTTGTCTTCCCGGCGCAGAACGAGCGCGACCTTCGCATGCACCTTGTACTTGGGCGGCGAGAACACCACGCGGATGCCGGCCTCCTCCAGGCTGCGCGCCCACGCGATGTTGCGCTGCTCGTCGAAGCTCGCCTTGAGCTCCACCATCGCGACGGCATCCTTGCCGTTGCGCCGCGCCCGCTCCAGCGCTGCGACGATCGCCGAGTCGCTGCCCGTCCGGTAGAGCGTGATCTTCACGGCAACGACCTGCGGATCATCCGCTGCTTCCTCGAGCAGCCGCTCGACCGAGTCCGAGAACGAGTCGTGCGGGAAATGCACGAACAGGTCGCGCTCGGCGATCTGCTCGAAAATGCTGCGCTCCGCGGGAAACGGTGTGCGCACCTGGCGCGGCTCCCAGTGCAGCTCCGGCTGCTCGATCTGTGCTAGTTCCTCCAGCGCCGCGAGATCGACGAAGCGCTCGACGCTGTAGACGTCCTGCTCGTCCAGCGTGCTCGCGTACTCCTCGCGCTCGAACTGCATCTCGCGCAGGAGGTGCTCACGCATCTCCGGCGGCATGGAGCGCTCCACCTCCAGCCGTACCACTTCCTGGAAGGGACGGCGCGCGACCTCCTCGGCGACCGTCTCGAGCATGTCGAAGGGATCGTCGCCGAGATCGATTGTCGCGCTGCGTGTCACGCGGAACGTATGCGCACGGACGACCTCGAGGCCGGGGTACAGCTCCGGCAGTGCGGCCCTGATCACGTCCTCGAGCGGAACGAACCGGCGGCCGCCGGGCAGCGGCACGAAGCGCGGCAGGTCGCCCGGCAGTTCCACCGCGATGAGCTGGTCCCGCTGCTCGCCCGGCAGTCGCACGGTCGCCGCGAGCGCCGGTCGCAGGTTGCGCACATGCGGGAACGGGTGCATCGGGTCGGCCACGAGAGGTACGACCAGCGCCTCGAGCCGGTCTCCGTAGGTCGCACGCACGTAGTCCTGATCGTCCGCGGCCAGCTCGTCCCACGAATGGATGACGATGCCGCGCTCTTCCAGCTCCGGCAGCAGTCGCTGGAACAGCAGCGTATACGCGCGCTGCTTCATGCGCCGTGCGCGGATCGAGATCACGTCCAGCTGCTCGGACGGCGTGAGCCCGTCCATCGTGCGGTCCGCGTCGCGCGCCGCAAGCATGCGCTTGAAGCGTGCGACACGCGTCATGAAGAAGTCGTCGCGCCGCTGTCCGAACATGCCGAGGAAACGCACGCGCTCGAGCAGCGGGACCCGTGAGTCCTCGGCCATCACGAGGATGCGCTCGTCGAACGACATGCGCGAGAGCTCCGCATTCAGCAGTGTGTCGGGAGGCACGTCGCGCGGGGACGGCTCCACGGTTCCGTCCGCGGCCTCCAGCTGCTGCAGCACGAGCTCCAGCGGTTGCAGCGTGTCGTGCTCGGGATCGCGTACTCGCAGCGCCGCGAGCCCCCACGTGCCGAGGCCGGCACGCGCGACGAGATTGAGCGCTCGCAGGGTACGGCTGTCGCGCAGCCCCGGCGCACCCGCTCGGTCGAGCGCCTGCTCGATGGGGACCCACGTGATCTCCTGCGCCTGCTCCGGCCGCTCGACGTCCTCGGCCAGCCAGATCTGCAGCGCCGGTCGTCCCGGCGTTCCGCTGCTCGTGCCCAGCAGTCGGACACGCGCGCGCGCGTGGCCGAAGGCGGAGCGCAGCGCCTGCCTGCACGCCTGCGCGCCTGCGCCCGGCCCGTACGGCACGACCAGCTCATTGCCACGGCGCATGAGCCCGAGCGCGCCGTTGTCGTGCACGAGAACCGCGACCTCGCGTGACGCGCGCACCCCCTGCTCGAGCGCGTCCCGTACCATGGCCTCCGCCAGCTCACGTGCCCGACCTTCGATCTCCGCGAGCGACGGACGCAGCGCATGCTTCTGGCGCAGCTCGCTGAGCAGGGTGTTCACCGCGTGCGAGGTGGGGTTCGGTACATCCACCTCGAGCTCGAACAGCTCGCCCGTCAGGTCTCCATGGCGCACGGTCGCGATGTGGCAGTGCAGGTAAACAGCGTCGCCGGTTTCCGTCATTGCGCGCCGGGTGCGCCGCAGCGTCTCCACTTCCAGCACGCTCTCGAGCCGCTCCGGGTCGATCAGCGCGCGCAGCAGGCGGACCGGCTCGGCATCACTGCCGAGCAGTGCACTCCGGTCCGCCGACGGTACGCTCGCCTCCGCGGTGCGGCGGCGGGGCACGCCATCCTCCGGAACCCGCTCGAGCACGTCCAGCCGGAGCGTCGCCGTGCCATCCTGCCGCTGCCGGATGCTCAGGGTCGCGCCCTTGGCCTTCAGGTCGGCGGCGGGAGTGTCGAAGTACACGTCGCGGAACGCGGCAACGTCGATCGCGTCATCAACGCCGGATCCTGCGAGCGGCGCATCCACCAGCCGCTCCAGCGTGTCGCGGTCCGGCACCTGGAAGCGCAGTACGGTGCGTTCAGTGGCAGGGCGTGTCATCAGAACGGAAGCCCCTGCCATACGTAGAATCGACCGTGCGAATGATCACCGCGCGCCCACGCCACGCTCACTGCGCGATCGAACGCCGAGAACCACACGCCGCCGCCCCATGCCGTGTGCCACCCGCCCGGGGATTCGCCGTCCATCCAGACGCGGCCCGCATCGGCGAGCCCGAACACGCCCAGCTCGCCGTTCACGATGAAGTTCACCGTATCGATCGGGATGCGCAGCTCCAGGTTGCCCCAGGTCGCCGCATCGCCGGTGTAGCGGTCGAAGCGGTAGCCGCGCACGGACATGCGCCCGCCGATCGAGGCGGCGTCCGGCAGCGGAACTTCTCCCAGCGCCGCCTCCCCGCCCACGCGCGCCGCGAGGTGCGTGCTGCCGAACAGCGGCAGGTAGCCGCTGAGCTGCGCCAGCGCGGTGCCGAACGCTTCCTCGGCGTCCCACGCGGCGGGAAAACCTGCGGCCTGCAGGAACATGCGGTACCCGCGGCGCGGTGCCGCACCCTGGTCCGTGTTGGACAGCTGCAGGATCGCCTGCCCGCCGAGGCGGCCGAACTCGTTGCCGTCCGCTGCAGGAAGAGGATTGCCGGCGGGCATGCGCGTCCGCGTCCAGTGCGCGAACGGGCCGATCGAGAAGCTGCCGCTCAGCCCGTGCTGCCCGTCCAGCACGAACGCACGCTCGACTTCGTCCGCGTCGTCCTCGTCCTCCTCACCGTTCTCTGCATCGCTGTCCGACTCGGCGCTCGGCGCGCCCGGACGCGGGCCGATGTCCCACGTGAGTGCCGGGAAGACCGTGACACGGTCCATCATCACGAGCGATTCGTCATCGCCCAGGTCGGGCGTGTCGTTGCCGAAGCCGTAGAACCGGAACGCATCGAACTCGACGGCGCGCGCGTTCAGTGTGAGCGCCAGGCGGGAGTTCTCCAGCCGGTGCTCGCCCCTCAGCTCCGCGCCCCAGCCGCCCGAGCTCGTGCCGTACAGCACGTTGAAGCCGAGCCGCGATCGATACGGGATGCGACGGAACCCGTAATCGGTGTACGTCGGCCCGCCGCCGATGATCAGGCCGGCACCTTCGCCATACTGGATGGCCGGTGAGAAGAGACTGCGCTCGCTCCCGTAGTCCGGCGCCCACTGCTTTCCGAAGCGGAGCCCCTCCGGCGCCTCCGGCTCTTCCCACTCTTTGGTGCTGAAGGATGCTGCACCCCGCGCCTGGTTGTCGCCGCGATGATCGTAGAAGCGAACGGTGCCGGTCTCGTCCTCCACGACGTCGTCGTCGCCGCCGCCGATCACCCGCACCTTGATGGAGCCGCGCCCCGGTCCGGTAATCACTGCGCGGTCGTCTCCGCCATGCAGGTAGATCCGGACCTCGTCAGTCTCCTCGGGCAGGAACGTCCGATCGTACCAGGCAGCGGGCCCACGCGTCTCCGCACCGTCAGAGCCCGATGCGACGGCGGCATCGACCTGCGACAGCCGCACGCGAACGCTGCCATCCTCGTGTCGCTCGACGAGCGCGAGGTTGTCCTCATCGGTGCCGCGCACGTCGACGTCCGTGGCAAGCCAGTCGTAGAACCGATCCGCGAGCGCTGGAAGCTCGGCACGGCGTGCGATCAGCTTGCTGCGCATTTCGTCCGCCGCAACCGGCACGAACTCACGAGGCATGGAAGCGAGTGCTTCGTCGATGACTGCGTCGGTCATTGCCTGCTGGACCGCGCGTGCGGCCTCCGCGAAGTCCGCACGCGTCATGGCTGTCAACAGCCGCCGATCGAGCACGTGGCTGCTGTAGGTCAGCGGCACGATCTCCGGCATCGTTTCGTGGAACTCGACCAGCTTCGGGTAGAACGAGCGGAAACGCGCGGTGAGAAAGCCGTCTGCATGCACGAACGCCCAGTCGCGGTCCCGCGGGATCGGCCGGTACACCTGGTCGCCCTCTTCGCCGAAGCGCGCGAAGCGCCACTGGTCCGAGCCACGGTCTGGATCACCGACCCACATGTCGATCAGCCGCGCGCGCAGGAACTCCTCCGCGTCGACGCGGTACGCCCGCGTCTCCTCGATGTCCTCGAAGACCTTGTCCACATCCTTGATCTTCGTCGAGCCGGCGAATCCCGGCGTGTCGTCCGGCCCCTCGTTCGGCTTGAGCTCGATCTCGCCCAGCATGCCCGCAAACGTTTCCCGGAACTCGCCCAGCCGGGGATCGTCCGGCATCACGTACAGCTGGGGCTCGAGGTGGAGAATGCCGGCGGCCTCCAGCAGTCGCGGCAGGATGAAGTGGCTGGCCGGATTCAGGCTGCTGATCTGGTCGGCAACGAGATCGCCGAGGAACGAACCGTCCAGCTCCGGTGGCAGCCCCTGCTCCGGATACTTGTCGATGGAGCGGAAGACCCAGCCGACCCCGTCCGCATCCAGCATGTGCAGCGTGATGCTCTGATTGCCACCCCCCTGGCGCTCGGGCGTGAGGCCGCCGGCAAACTCGCCCAGGTCGAGCACCGGCGCGCGTACCGGAGTAAGCCAGAGCGAGCGCCAGCCGTCGCCGAGCCAGAACCGCGCGAAGCCACTCGCTCCGTAATCGGGGCCGGGAACCACCGTCCGCTCCTGTGCGCCCGCACCCGGCGCAAGCGACGTCAGCACCAGCGCGACCATCGCCACGCACGTTCTACTCATCCTCCACTCCCGCCTTGCTCCGGACCCGGTGCGGCACGTACTCCGACGCCGCGATGTACGCCGACCAGCGCTCTTCCAGCTCGGCCAGCACGTCCACCGGGTCCTCGTTCTTCCTCAAACTCACGAGCACATCCATGCGCTGGATGCCCCGCTCCTCCTCGACCGGCTCCAGGATCCGCCAGTCCCGGGCACGCGGCGTCAGCGTGATCTCCAGCGCGTTCTTCGCCGCATCCAGGTTCGACGCGTGGGCGATCAGGATGCCGTCCATCTCCATGCCTTCCGCTTCGCGCGCGACCCGCTCCCACACGGCCCGCCGATCCTCCGCACGTCGCGCAACGATCAGGCTCGTGTCACCCGTCGCCAGCAGCAGCCGTGAGCCCGACAGCGCCGACACGTCGTAGCGCCAGAGAACCAGCACGACCAGGTTGAACAGCAGCGATACGGCGAGCGCCACATCGAGCGCCTGCACCCCCGCCGCGAGACCGATTCCGAGCGAGAGCAGCACATAGACCGCGTCCTCCGGCTCCTCCAGCTTCTGCCGGAACCGCACACCCGCCACGATGCCGGCAAGCGCAAATGCGAGTGGCAGGCTGTTCTTCACCACCATCACGACGCCCGCCACCACGATCGGCAGGACGATGATCGCCTGGACCAGTGACGGGTCGTAGCGGAGCCGCCGGGTGAACATGTGAACGCCCGCCACCGGCAATGCGAGCAGCAGCGCGCCCACGCCCGCGAACGCCGCCAGGAACAGCCGGCCGCCTTCACCGTCGCCGAATCCCGTGGCGCCGACCGAGCCGCCCGCATCCCCGAGCCGCAGGGCGGAATCCCGACCGGTTACGCCCGAAGCCGCCTCCGAGAGCGGTGCCGCGATCGCCTGCCGCGCCTCCGGAAACAGCCAGAGCAGAATCAGTCCCAGCGCAATGAGCAGCCCGTAATAGCCCAGCAGCCGCAGCAGCGGCACAGCGCGCACCCGCCTGCCACGCAGTCGCTTCGCCTCGAGTCCCGCCGTGTCGCTCGCCCGCATCCCCTTCGATTCCGCCTCTCTGACTCCGGGTCCGGGGGGCAGAGGGCAAAAAGCGTGCGGGCTGGCTGTCGAGCCCGCCGGACACACGACGGCGCCGTCCGGCACCCTCGCCCGGTGCCTGTCACCCGGCGCCCGGGGCAGGACTCCGCGGGGCCGGTGCACCCTGCTCGCGGAGCGCGTTTCGTATACAACATGCGGCCGCGCGGGCACGGAACTTCCCGCCGCCCATGCCGTACCACGCAATTGCGCGCACCCGCGATGCGGATGGGGCGCTCTCCCGATACTCTCCTGAGGAGGTCCCGCATGAGCCTCTTTTCCCTGCTGCGCTGCGCGCTGCCGGGCGTACTGGGCGTGTCGCTGCTGGTACCGGCGCAGGTGCTGGCGCAGGACGGCTTCCTGTTCGATGAACCGCGCGTCACGCTGAGCGTGCGTGGCGGACACCACATGGCATCGGCGGGCAGTGACCTGTACGACGAGTTCTTCGAGCTGCTCACCCTGGAGCGGGGCGACTTTTCCGGTTTCACGGTGATGGGTGACCTGGGCGTGCGGCTCACGTCGAACCTCGACCTCGTGGGCAGCATCGGCTGGATCGACACGGAGGCGGGCTCTGAGTCCAGAACGCACATCGGCTTTGACGACGAGCCCATCGCTCAGACGACGTCATTGCGCCGCATGCCTGTGGCAGCGACACTGAAGTACTACCCGCTCGACCGCGGGCGCAGCATCAGCTCGCACGCCTGGATCCCCGCCCACTTCACCCCGTACGTCGGCGTTGGGGTGGGGACGACCAAGTACCAGCTGCAGCAGGAGGGCGAGTTCGTGAACTACGCGACCTGCGACGAGGACAATGCGTGTGAAATCTCGGAGCTGGTGCTGGATTCCGATGGCTGGGGGCGCACGCTGCACCTGGCCGGTGGCGCCGACTACTGGCTGACTACGCGCTTCGGTGTTACGGCGGACGTCCGCTACCAGTGGGGCTCGGCCGAGCTGAGCTCGAGTTATCAGGGCTTCGAGGACATCGACCTGGGTGGCCTGCAGGGCACTGTCGGTCTGTCCGTGCGTTTCTAGACAGGAGGATACCCATGCGAACCAGGACAGGAGTCCTCGCCGGCGCGTTCCTGCTTGCCGCCGCGGCGGCGCAGCCGGTGTCGGCCCAGGCAGTGGACGTCGATTCGCGCTGGCAGGCGTTCCTCGGATGCTGGGCGCCGTTCGTCCAGGACGGCAGCCAGCCGGTGGCGGATCACGTGGTGTGCTTCCGGCCTGCGAGCGGCGGCGTCGATGTGCTCACCGTGGCGGGCCAGCAGATCAGCGGCGAGCAGCGCATCATGCCGGACGCGGGTGCGCGTGCCGTCAAGGATGAACGATGCGAGGGCACCGAGACGGCGAGCTGGTCGCAGGATGGCGGGCGCATCTATCTGCGCTCCACGCTGACATGCGGCGAAAACGTGCTCGGGCGTGAGTCGGCCGGTGTGTTCGCCCTGAGCGGTCCGAACACGCTGGTCGAGGTCGAGGCGGTCGGTGTCGACGAGGAGTACGGCGTGCGCGTGCAGCAGTACCGCTCGCTCGCGGCGTCCGAGTACCCCGAATCCCTGCGCGACCTGGCGTCACTCGGCAATGCCAGCGCCCGTCTCTACGCGGCCGCACCTCTCACGCTGCAGGACATCGTCGAGGCGAACGCCACGCTGCCCAGGCAGGCGCTGCAGGCGATGCTGATGAGCACTCCGACCACGGACATCGAGCTCGATGCGGACGCGCTCATCGCGCTCAGCGATGCGGGTGTCGATGCCGAAGTGATCGACGTGATCGTCGCACTCGCGTATCCGGAGCGGTTTGCGGTTGCTGCCGCCCCTGCGGATCGCGATGATCGCGACTATGCCGTGCGGGAGCGGATGTACTACCCGCACTACGACGCGTTCCGCTACGACCCGTACGGCCGATACGGGTACGGTTACGGCTACAACCCGTACTGGAGCTCGCCGTACGGCTACGGCTGGTACACGGGGGGCACGCGTGTCATCATCGTGGACCGCAACGACGACGACAACGCACCGTCGCGTGGCCGGCTGGTCAAGGGCCGCGGTTACACGGGCCCACCCTCGAGATCGACCGGCACGGACTCGCCGACGCGTACCGGTCGCCCGGCAGTCGAACGCGACAGCCAGCCGTCCTCGAGCACCGGTGTCTCGTCGACCCGGTCGAGCACGCCGAGCAGCAGCTCGACGGAGCGCCGCGCGAAGCCGCGTCCGCCGGGCAACTGATCCGTCGGCAGTGACGAACGGAAGAGCGCCGCCGGATCCCTGGATCCGGCGGCGCTCTCCTTTGCTGCCTGCGCTATCGTTGATTCCGGCGCTTCGCGCTATGCGTCCAGCCGGTGCCTGATCGCGGCGCGCTCCTGGTCGGTCAGACGAGGCGCGTTCGCAAGCAGCGACGCGCGCTCCACCAGCTCTTCGACCGCATCGCGATTGCCCGCGCGGGCAGCCGCGTGCGCCGCGTCGATGAATGCCGATGCCGCATCCACGAGTGCACCGCGTGCGAGCGCGTGTTCCGCTGCGCTCTCGAGCGCCTCGTGTGCGGCGTCGTTTTCGCCGAGCACAGCGGCGAGCCGCCCCGCCATCATGTAGCATGTGTACGCGTCTTCGTCCGTCGCGTCCCGGATCTCCGCGGACTCGATGAGCAGCCGCTGCGCCTTCTTCCACTGTTTCGGCGTGCCGAAGAGCGATTCTGCCTCCTGCTTCAGTTTATCCGCGCGCGTGACCGATGCCTCCGGGCCGCGCGGTGCCGACATCGCGTAGTCGACCTGAGCCCCGACAGCCGTCGCACTCGTGACCAGCATTGCGCCCGCCGCCAGCAGTGTCGTCCGCATCTTCATGATGTACCCCCATGATCTGTGTTCATGACCTTCAGAGCATCAGACGCGGAGACGGATGCGAAGGATTCACGCGTGTGGCGGGGAGTCCGGGGATGTTGACGAAGCACATCATCGGCGGGATGACGTGTCTCACCGACGCGGATTCAATCGTGACGGTTCGGAATCGAGTCGAGACGGCGCTTCTCCGCAGAACGCGGCGTGTCGTCGGGGGGAGCCACGCCGAACTCCTGGAACATCCCGAGCGTTTTCTCCAGCTCCGGCATGGCTCCAAGGTGACGGAAGGTTTCCAGGGCGCGTGTCAGCTCGGCGACCGCCGCGTCCGCCTGACCGATCTCCAGCAGTCGGCCGGCGAGCTGGCGCCGCAGGCGCGCGGCGTCGGGGACGATGGGAATTGCTTCCAGGCCGCGGACGGCCGCGCTCATCAGCATCGTCCCGTCCGTCTTGTTGCCGCGCAGCCACACGACGAGTGCGCGAAGCGCGTCGGCCCACGCCAGGCCCAGCCGGTGCCCGAGCCGCTCGGAATCAGAACGGAGTCGCCGGTCCACGCGTTCCGCGCGGTCGAGGTCGCGCAGGTACAGCGCCGACTCGGCGATGATGGGCAGCAGGCGGTGAATCGCCCAGAACGGGTAACCGCTGCGATCGGCGACGGCGAGACCGGCCTCGGCGACGTCGATCGCTTCGCGGTACTCCTCCCGTGCGAAGTGCATTGCGGCCCGGCCGATGTGCGCCGGCACGACCGCGTGCACGTCCACTGAGCGGTCGCCGCCCGGCTCCGCCGCACCTGATATCCGCCAGGCTTCCTCGATGTGCGCCTCCGCCGCACTCACCTCGCCGCGGCCGAGAAGGATGAGCGACGTCCAGACCAGCAGGCGCGGCAGCAGCTTCGGCTGACCCAGCGAGCGCGCGAGTGCGATGGCACTGTTGCCGATGGCAAGGCCTCGCTCCCATTCGCCCGCCGCCCACGCGTACTCGATGGACAGTTCGTCCACCCAGAGTCGCAGCAGTGGTGAGCTCAGGGTCTGCGCGCGCCGCTCGCATTCCCGGATGTGCTCCGCCATGCGCTCGGTGTTGCCGGTCAGCCCCTCGAGAACTGCGAGCGTCCAGTGACTGAAGAACGCGACCGTCGGCTCGTGCGTCCGTTCCGCCAGCTCGATGGCGATTGCGCCGTGCCTGCGTGCTGTCTCGGCCGGGCCTATCCAGGTGTGCAGCATGAGCAGCGCCCGGTGCGTACGCGCGGCCAGCGACTCGTCGCCGAGCTCCTCGGCAATCGCATGCGCCCGCGCAACGCACTGCTGCGCCTCCGGTGCGCGACCCAGCTCCTGGTAGCACGCAACGAGTGCAAGCTCGGTGCGCGCGACATCGCGTCCGGCGCCGGCACGCTGCGCCGCTTCCACGCTTCCATGCAGGTGCTGCAGTGCGTCGGCGTGCCGACCGGCCCACAGGCAGTTCAGGCCGATGCGTCGCTGCAGGCTTGCCACTGCAGCAGTATCGGCGCGCATCTCCGCGTCCCGCAGCAGCGCGCGCAACAGCCAGGAGGCGGCATCGTATTCACCCAGCCGCTGACGCGCGCGCGCCAGCCGGTCCATCGCGACGCGAAGCCCTGCATCCGGAACACCGGGCAGCTCGACTTCGGTCGCGCCAGCAGCGCCCGTCGCGGTTGGCATCGCCCGCTCGCTGACGCCCGCAATCTCGAGGGCGTGTGTCAGGTAGTCGGCCGCCTCCTGGTTCGCAAAGCGACGCAGTGCCGCCGTCCCCGCATCGATCAGGTAGCCCATGGCGCGTGCTGCATACTCACCAGGATCCGCGCGCGCGAAATGATACGCGAGGTCGTCGACGCGCTCACGCGCCGCGCGCATGGGTACACGCTCCAGCACTTCGCCCACGGTTCCGTGCAACCGCACGCGCCGCGCGGCGCCAAGCTCCTGGTAGAGGACCTCCCGGGCGATCGGGTGGCGGAACTCGAACCACACGCTGCCGTCTTCGTCCACGTACTCGGCCAGGATGGCCGCACCACACAGGCTCTCGATCGCGGCCAGCAGATCGTTCTCACGGATGTCCGCCGCCGCTCGCAGCAAGCGATAGGGCGCTCGTGTACCGACGACGGCCGCAATGCCGGCCACCACGCGCGCCGCGGGACCGAGCTGCTGAATCCGCTGCATGACTGCCTGCCGCACCGTCCGCGGAAGGTCCAGCGACACGTCGCTCCAGCCGTGCCACTCGCCGTCCGTTTTCCGCAGATGACCGCCCGCCACCAGCGACTGCAACACCTCCTGCACGAAGTAGACGTTGCCACCCGTCCAGCGGTGCAGCAGCTCGCCAAAGCGCGCGACGTCAGCACCGCCGGTACCGAAGGACCCGGTGATCAGCTCCGCCACGGCGGCGGCATCGAGTGGCTTCACCCGGTGCAGCTGCGCGACGCCGAGCCCGAGCAGCGACTGCTCGAGCCCGTGCATGGCACCGGTCGAGCCCAGTGTATCGATGTACGTACAGACGATCAGAATTCCATCGTCTGACGTCTGTCGTGCGAGGAAGTGCAGCAGCTCGAGCGACGATGCATCGGCCCACTGCAGGTCGTCCAGGATGAGCACGAGCGGGACATGGCGAACCAGCGCACGCAGCCGCTCTGTGAACGTCCACAGCAGGCGACCCTTGAACTCCGCCGGGTCATCCGCCGGAATCGACCCACCCTGCCCGCGGCGGAATACGGGGAACAGCGGCGCGAGCGCGTCCGCCTCCCTGTCTCCCGGCGGCCCGCGGCTGTGCCGGCGCGCGAGGGGCAGCAGCGCGTCCGTGATGAGCGCATACGGAACGCCCGACTCGACCGGGTAGGCACGGCCGCTCGCCACCTGCACGCCGCGCCGCTCGGCCTCCGTGGCCAGCAGCTCTGCAAGGCGTGTCTTGCCGACACCCGGCTCACCAGGCAGCAGCAGGGTGCCACCGTGGCCCTCCTGCAGTCGATCCATGACGCTGCGCAGCAGTGTCACTTCTGCCGAGCGCCCGACGAGCTCGAGCGGCGGGACAACCGCCACGCGCTCGGCCGCGTCACCCGCACTCGCCACCTCCGATGCTGCGGCTGCGGGCCGCAGGATGTAGGTCGAGAATCGCGCAGGGACGTCGCGCAGGGCGCGTCGGGCGTCACGCTTCGCGCGGAACTCCCGCAACGGCCGGAGCTGACGCCAGGCATCGCCGCTTACCAGCACCGCTCCCGGCGGCGCCTGCTCCTGCAGGCGCGCCGCGATGTTCACACCATCACCGTAGACGTCGCCGTCCGGAGCCTCGTTGATCTCGCCTATGTGCAGCCCCACGTGAAGCGGCACACCGCGCACGAACGGCCTGGCACGCTGCTCGAACTCCTCCGCAAGCGACAGCGCGGCGCGCGCTGCTGCACGCACGCTCGGGAACTCGGCAAGCACCGCGTCACCGGCGTACTTCACTACCCGCCCGTGCTGCCGACTGACCTGCGCCGCCGCCAGTCGCTGCAGCAGCGCCACCAGCTCCAGCGCGCCCGCCTCGTCACGCGCCGCCAGGCGGGTAAAACCGCAGATGTCGGCGAACCAGATGGCTGCCAGCCTCGGCCCGGTCGTACCTGAAGGAACGGGCATCATGCCACCGCGTGGAGTTCGTGCGGCGCTCAACAGCGCGGATGCTCGGGGGATGGCGGAACAGGAGGGGCCGCGCGCCGCAACGTTGCTCCAATCTAGGAACGGCCCGCCGCGAAACTCAATAAAAAAGGAGCCGGCGCCTTCAGGGCACCGGCTCCTTCCATATCTGACAATCGCGGTCGGGTGTCGTTCGTGTGGTGCGACTTCTGAGAACCGGTCGGCTCACGAGGAGCTTACTGGGTGTCTCCAGAAAGGAGGTGATCCAGCCGCAGGTTCCCCTACGGCTACCTTGTTACGACTTCGCCCCAGTCACCGAGCTTGCCTTAGGCCGCTCCCTCCTTGCGGTTGGGACACGGACTTCGGGCACTCCCGGCTTCCATGGCGTGACGGGCGGTGTGTACAAGGCCCGGGAACGTATTCACCGCGGCGTAGCTGATCCGCGATTACTAGCGATTCCGGCTTCATGCGGGCGAGTTGCAGCCCGCAATCCGAACTTGGGCCAGGTTTCTGGGATTCGCTCCACCTTGCGGTCTCGCAGCCCTCTGTCCTGACCATTGTAGCACGTGTGTAGCCCTGGGCGTAAGGGCCATGATGACTTGACGTCGTCCCCACCTTCCTCCGGCTTGACGCCGGCAGTCCCCCGAGAGTCCTCAGCTTTACCTGTTAGTAACACGGGGCAAGGGTTGCGCTCGTTGCGGGACTTAACCCAACATCTCA
>DASTYK010000077.1 GCA_035764935.1 Longimicrobiales bacterium
CGGCGGCGCACACTGCCGCGCGTGCGGCGCCGAAGGCAACCGCTCGCGCTGCACTCGTCGCTCCGTCGTGTCCTGCAGTGCGTCCTGCTGTCCAGCCACCCATCAGCCCTCCACCAGATCGACGGGAGTCGCGCCGCGCGCGATCGATCCCAGCCGCCAGGCCTCCTCGCCGGATGCGCGCAGCCGCTCGATCACGCTGTCCGCATCGGCCGCGGCGACGACCGCGATCATGCCGACTCCCATGTTCAGCGTCTGGAACATCTCGTCGTCCGAGATGCCCCCCTGTTCCTGCACGGCGCGGAACTCTGCGGGTGGCGTCCAGCTCGCGCGCTCGACACGCGCCTGCAGCCCCTCGGGCACCACGCGGTCGAGGTTGCCGGGAATGCCGCCCCCCGTGATGTGCGCGAGGGCATGAATCACGCCGTCGTCGAGCAGCGGCCGCAGCGAACGCGCGTACGCGCGGTGCGGCCGGAGCAGGACGTCGCCAGTCGTTTCGTCGGTTCCGGGGAACGCGTCACCGACGGACAGCCCGAGCCGGTCGAACAGCAGCCGGCGCAGCAGCGAATAGCCGTTCGTGTGAAACCCGCTCGACGCGAGGCCGATCAGTGCGTCGCCCTGCTGCACCCGCGCCTTGCCTGGACGCCCAGCTTCCTCGACGACGCCCACGATGAAGCCGGCGAGGTCGTACTCACCGGGCGCGTAGAAATCGGGCATCTCGGCCGTTTCGCCACCGAGCAGTGCGCAGTCGTTCTCGCGGCACGCACTCGCGAGCCCGGAGACGACCTGCTCCACCGTGCCTGCCTCGAGCCGGCCCATGCCGATGTAGTCGAGGAAGAACAGCGGGCGTGCGCCCTCGACCAGGATGTCATTGACGCAGTGATTCACGAGATCGGCGCCGACCGTGTCGTGCCGGCCCGCCATCATCGCGACCTTGAGCTTGGTGCCGACACCATCGGCACTGGAAACGAGCAGCGGCGAGCGCATGCCGGCGGGAACGCGGAACAGCCCGCCGAACCCACCTGGATTCGCTACCACCCCGGCCGTCGCGGTGCGGCGGACCAGATCGAGGATGCGCGTCTTGGCGTCCTGCGCGACGTCGCGGTCCACGCCCGCGTCGCGGTAGCTCAGGCCGCGGGACTCAGACATTGGTCAGGGTCGCGACGGCGTGCTCGAACGTCGTCATGCCGTGGAAGGCGCGAACGCGGTCGTGAACCTCCTGCCCCTGCAGGTGGATCAGCCGCTCGACGCCCATGCGCTCAACGGAGAAGGAGCCCAGCGCAGAGCCGTAGATCATGGCGCGGCGCAGGTGCTCGCCGTCCACGGCGCCGCAGCGTGCGAGATAGCCGACGAAGCCGCCCGCGAACGCGTCGCCTGCGCCGGTCGGGTCATACACGTCCTCGAGCGGGAAGCCCGGTGCGTTGAAGATCAGGTCGGAGGTGAACAGCATAGCGCCGTGCTCACCCTTCTTGACGATCACCATCTCGGGTCCGTGGCGCTGGATCCAGCGCGCGGCGCGCAGCAGGTTGTGATCACCCGACAGCTCGCGCGCCTCGCTGTCGTTCACCATCAGCAGGTTCACGCGACCCAGCAGCTCCAGCAGCGCATCACGCTTGCCCGAGATCCAGAAGTTCATGGTGTCGCATGCGACGAGGCGCGGCGCGCGCACCTGCGTCAGCACGTCGAGCTGCAGCTCCGGGTCGATGTTTCCCAGGAACACGTACTGCGCATCGCGGAAGCGCTCGGGCAGCTTCGGCTGAAAGTCTGCGAACACGCCGAGCCGCGTCTCGCGCGTTTCCCGGCTGTTCAGGTCGTAGCTGTAGACGCCCGACCAGCGGAAGCTCTCCCCGGGCTTCCGCTCGACACCGCTCAGGTCCACGCCCCGCTCCTCCAGGAAACGCAGCTGCTCAAGCGGGTAGTCGTCGCCGACGACGCCCACGAGCTGAACGTCGCCGAACAGCGACGCCGCCGCGCTGAAGAACGTGCCCGATCCGCCGACCGTCTCGTTCGCCATGCCGAACGGCGTTTCGATCGTGTCGAGCGCGATGCTGCCGACAACCAGGACGCTCATGCTGCGTTCTCCTCCCGGTCCATGCGGTCGGGGGCGTTGAGACCAAGAATGTGCAATCCGTTGCGCAGGACGGTGCGCACGCCGCGCGCGAGCACGAGCCGCGCCGTCCGCAACACGGCGTCGTCGACCAGTACCGCGAGCTCCGGATTGCGGCTGGGGTTGCCTGCGTGATACCACGAGTTCACCAGCGACGCCGTCGTCTCCAGGTAGTCGCACAGCACGTGCGGCGCACGGGCGTCCGCTGCACGCTGCACCACCCCGGGGAACTCCGCGAGCTGCTTGACCAGCTCCTGCTCCGACGGATCCGCCAGCCGGTCGAGACTGGCCGCGCCCACATCCAGCGACGCAGGGGTCACGCCCGCCTTGCGGAAAATGCTCATCATGCGCGCGTGCGCGTACTGCACCTTGAAGACGGGGTTCTTCTCCGACTGGTCGAGTGCGAGGTCGAGGTCGAACAGCATCTGCGCGTCGCCGCGGCGCATCAGGAAGAAGTAGCGGGCCACGTCGACACCGGTCTCGGTGAACAGGTCGCGCAGCGTCACGATGTTGCCCGCGCGCTTGCTCAGCTTCACCTCTGCACCGCCGCGCACCAGGCGCACCATCTGCACGATCTCGACGTCCAGCAGGTCGGGATGCCCGAGCGCCGCGAGCGCGGCCTTCATGCGGGGCACATAGCCGTGGTGATCCGCGCCCCAGACGTTGATGACGTAGTCGAAGCGCTTGGCCTTCTCCCGGTGATAGGCAAGGTCCGGCAGGAAGTAGGTGTAGCTGCCGTCGCTCTTCACCAGCACGCGGTCCTTGTCGTCGCCGAACGCGGTCGTGCGCAGCCAGACTGCGCCGTCCTGCTCGTACGTGAGCCCGTGCTTCGCGAGATCGTCCAGCGTCTCCGTCAGCCGGTCCTCTTCGTACAGGGACGACTCACGGTAGTACGTGTCGAACACGACACCGAACTGGCGCAGGTCACGGTCGTGCTCCTCGCCCATCACGCGCACGCCGAAGTCGCGCATCACCTGGAGTCGCGCGGTGCGCTCCAGCGCGCGCAGCTCGTCGCCACGCTCCCGCTCGAGATGCTGCGCCAGCTCGATCACGTACTCGCCGTGGTAGCCGTTCTCCGGGATCGGCGTCTCCGTGCCGTTCAGCGAGAGCCAGCGCGCCTCGATCGACTCGGCCAGCCGGTCGATCTGCACGCCCGCGTCGTTCACGTAGAACTCGCGCGTGACGTTCCACCCGGTCCAGTCCAGCAGCGATGCGATGCCGTCGCCGAGCGCGGCACCGCGCCCGTGCGCAACGTGCAGCGGGCCCGTCGGGTTGGCGGAGACGAACTCGACCTGCACACGCCGGTTTCCGCCCACGGTGCTGCGGCCGTACGCCTCGTCCGCCTCGACGATCTCCGCCAGCTTTGCGCTCAGGCTCGCCTGGGCGAGTCGGAAGTTGATGAAGCCCGGTCCCGCGACGTCCGCGCTCCGGACGCCCGCCGCGGCCAGGTCGAGACGCGCGATGATCTGCTCGGCAAGCGCGCGCGGCGGCTGGCCGACGCGCTTCGCGAGCAGCATCGCGAGGTTGGAGGCGATGTCGCCATGCTCGGGGTTGCGCGGCCGGTCGAGCTGTACCGGGACATCATCGGTGCCGGCCAGCTCACCCGCGACACGGGCGAGCTGCGCGCGCAACGCGTCCGTCGGCATCAGGCCGACCCGGCGGCGCCGGCCGACCCGCTCTTCGAGCCGCTGTCACCCCTGGAGCTGCCGCCGTCACTCTTCGAAGAACCGCTCTCCTTCTCCGCGGCCTTCTTGTAGGAGTCGCTGCGGTAGTCCGTGATATAGAAGCCCGAGCCCTTGAACAGCAGGCCCGCGCCGGCAGAAAGCAGCCGTTCGGCTGGCGCGCCGCACTGGGGGCAGGTGTCGACCGGGTCCTCGCTCATGCGCTGAAACAGCTCGAAAGCGTGACCGTTGGCGCAGCGGTATTCGTATGTCGGCATGGTATCTACGTGATTCTGGACAAAAGCCGGCAGAAGTTAGCCGGCAATGCTGCCGGACGCCACTCCGCGCCATACCCCCCACTGCTCGCGGAGTGCGTCGCTGATCTCGCCCAGTGTGGCATCGGCGCGGACGGCCTCGACCATCAGCGGGAGCAGGTTTTCGGAGCCCGCAGCGGCTTGCCGCAGTGCGTCGAGCGCCTCCGTGACCCGCGCGGCGTCCCTGCGGGCGCGGAGCGCGGCCAGCCGCTCGCGCTGCGCAGCTTCCAGGCGCGAGTAGTCGGGCCGCGGGATCTGCGGTGGCGGTTCGTCCACCCGCAGCGTATTGACCCCCACGACCTGCCGGTCGCCGCGCTCCACGTCGAGCTGGTGCTCGTAGGCCGCGCGATGGATTTCCTCCTGGAAGAACGCGATCGCCTGCGCGGCGCCACCCAATTCGGCCACCCGGTCCAGGTACGCTCTGGCCGCCCCTTCCAGCTCGCTGGTCAGTGCTTCGACGTAGTAGCTGCCACCCAGCGGATCCGCCGTGTCCGCCACGCCGGATTCCGCCGCGAGCACCTGCTGGGTCCGGAGCGCGAGGCGGGCGGATTCCTCGGTCGGCAGCGCGAGCGCCTCGTCGTAGGCGTTGGTGTGCAGCGACTGCGTGCCGCCGAGCACTGCTGCCAGGGCCTGCACGGTGACGCGCACCACGTTGTTGAGCGGCTGCTGGGCCGTGAGCGTGACCCCGCCCGTCTGCGTGTGGAACCGCAGGCGTGCCGACTCGTCACTCGCGTCGTAGCGCTCGCGCATGAGACGCGCCCACAGGCGCCGCGCCGCCCGGAACTTGGCGATCTCCTCGAACAGGTTGTTGTGCGCTGCAAAGAAGAACGAAAGCCGTGGCGCGAATCGCTCGAGCGGAAGCCCCCGCTTCAGTGCACGTTCCACGTACTCGAGCGCATTCGCGAACGTGAACGCGATCTCCTGTGCAGCGGTGGAGCCCGCCTCACGGATGTGGTAGCCGCTGATCGAGATAGTGTTCCAGCGCGGCACCTCGCGGGCGCAGAAGTCGAAGATGTCGGTCACCAGCCGCAGGCTCGGTTCGACCGGGTAGATGTAGGTGCCGCGGGCGATGTACTCCTTCAGGATGTCGTTCTGGACCGTACCCGACAGTGCGGAGCGCGGCACGCCGCGCTCGTCCGCCAGTGCGACGTAGAACGCGAGCAGGATCGCGGCCGTCGCGTTGATCGTCATCGACACGGACACCTGTTCGAGCGGGATCCCCTCGAACAGGGTGCGCATGTCGTCCAGGCTCGCGATCGCGACGCCCACGCGCCCGACCTCGCCCTGCGCCATCGCATGGTCGCTGTCGTAGCCCATCTGCGTCGGCAGGTCGAACGCGACGGAAAGCCCGGTCTGACCGTGGTCGAGCAGGTAGTGGTAGCGGCGGTTCGTCTCGGCCGCCGTGCCGAACCCGGCGTACTGCCGCATGGTCCAGAGCCGACCGCGGTACATCGTGTCGTACACGCCGCGCGTGTACGGGAACGCACCCGGACGCGAGAGGTCGAACTGCGGGTCCAGTTCGACGTCGTCAGGGCCGTACACCGGCTGTATCGGTTCACCGCCGGAACGCACGTGACGTCGCGCGCTCACGCCGCCTCCGCCTCGAACTC
The DNA here is from genome assembly GCA_035764935.1 of Longimicrobiales bacterium. NCBI lineage: Bacteria > Pseudomonadati > Gemmatimonadota > Longimicrobiia > Longimicrobiales > Longimicrobiales bacterium. The sequence goes on from DASTYK010000077.1 coordinate 5,690, forward strand.
GATCATGATCGTACCCTTCTCGACCGCCTGGCCGGCAGTGACGGCGATGCGTGCGACGACGCCCGCCGCGTCCGCCTTCAGCTCGTTCTCCATCTTCATTGCTTCCACGATCGCAACGCCCTGCCCTGCCTGCACGTGCTGCCCCGGCTCGACGAGCAGCCGCACCACGAGGCCGGGCATCGGCGCCCGAACGGGCTTCGGCCCCTTCGGGCCGGCAGACGCGGACGTAAGCGCCCGGATCGCCCGCGTGCGCTCGTCGACGACCTCCGTGTCGTAGCGCGCACCATTCGCATACAGCACCCATTGCCCCGCGGTGCCGTTCTGGGCGTGCAGCAGATGCGACGCACCATCGAGCAGGAGGTGGTGCATCGGGGTGCCGGGCACCGCGCGCAGATCCGCCTGCACGCGCTCGCCGTTCACCTCGATGCCTTCATCGTCGAGCGTCACCTCGAAGGTCCGCTCGCCGATCGTCACGAAATAACGCATTCGAACTCCGCCACAGTCTCCACGTGCGTGGTCTGCGGGAACATGTCGAAGCAGCGCACGCCGCCCAGCCGCAGTGCCGGCGTCAGCCGCTGCGCGTCCCGGGCGAGCGTCGCCGGATCACAGCTCACGTACACCAGGCGTTGCGGCGGCCGGGCGACCAGTGCCGCTGCAGCCTCCGCGGCCAGTCCCGCGCGCGGCGGATTCACGATGACGACGTCTGCCGGCAGCGCTTCGGGCAACGCATCCTCCACCCGCGCCTCGATGATCCGCGCACCCGGAAGTGCCCGGCGCGCGTCCTCCACGGCGTGCGCGTCCAGCTCGATGCCGACGACGTCCGCGCCCGCGCGTGCACTGCGCCGTGCGTGCAGTGCGACGCCGCAGTACGCATCGACGAGCCGCATGCCGCTGCCGGGGGCGACACGCTCCAGCACGTGCGCCTCCAGTGCCTCCGCCGTGCCGCGGTTCACCTGCAGGAACACGGCCCCGCCCAGCCGGACGTGCTCATCGCCCCAGTCCTCCTCCACGTGGTCGGCACCCGCCAGCAGCACGGGCGCCTCACCGGGCGCGCGCCGCTGCCACACCGAACGCAGACCGGGCACCGCATCGATCAGCTCCTCGGCGCGCCCCGCACCATAGCCTCCCTCGACCAGCAGCGTCAGCTCACCGCGCCGGGTCCCGCGCAGCGTGAGCCGGAGCCGGTCGCCGGACGGAAGACGTGACGCGTTGCGACCCCAAGCGGCCCGCAGTGCGTTCCAGCCCTCGGCAACCGCCGCCTCGGGCAACAGGCATGTACCGTCCATGTCCAGTACACGATCAGCGCGCAGCCGGTCGTGGAAACCCGCTACCACACGGTCGGACCCGAGCCGCCGCAGCGCAAAGCTGACGCGATTGCGGTAACGGAACTCGTTCGGCGAGGCGACCACGGGCGGCACCTCCACGTCGACGCCGCCGATGCGCCGCAGCGCCTCCTGTACGATCGAGCGCTTCGCCTCGAGCTGCGCTCCATACGACAGGTGCTCGATCGTGCAGCCACCACACCGCTGGTAGTACGGGCAGGGCGCAGCGCGCCGCTGCGGCGACGCCTCGATCACGCGCAACGGCTCCGCCCGGACGTAGCGCCGCTTCTGCTCGGTCAGGCGAGCCTCGACGACGTCGCCGGGCGCGGTGCGGGCCACGAACGCGACGCGGCCGTCGGCCAGGCGCGCGACTCCGGCACCGCCGGCTGCAATCGATTCGATCGTGAGACGCTCGCTCATTGCAGCGCCAGCCGCTCCACCTGCGAAGCGAGCGTCGAAAGGTCGAACGGCTTTGCGATCACACCCGCGGCGCCCAGCGAAAGCAGCGCTTCTCGCTCCGCGTCGGCCCGTCCGGTCAGGAACACGAAGCGCGTATCCGCACACCCGGGCAGCGCGCGCACTGCCGCCACCACATCCCGGCCATCCTCCCCGTCGAGCACGACGTCGAGCAGCATCAGGTCGATACGCGACGTACGGGCGAGCCCGACCGCCGACCCGACATCCTCCGCTTCCAGCAGCGTGTGACCCGCGGCGCCCAGCGCGTGGCCGGCCGCCAGGCGGATGAGCGGATCGTCGTCGACGAGGAGGATCGTCATGCAGGTGTGGACTCGTCGCGGATGTCGTCCGCAACGGCGTCGCCCCTCGACACCACCGGATCGTGCGACTCGTCCGGACCGTTCAGCTCGTTCGGACCGTTCGGCTCCGTCGCGTCCTTCGACGCCTTCGACTCCCTGGGTTCCCGCAGCTCGGCGACCACTGCCTTCAGCGTCTTCACCAGCTCGGGGACCAGAGGCGGCACGTCCTCCGGCTCCGCTTCTTCGACGGCGGTGGCTGCGTCCGTGATCTGCGGGTAGCCGTACGTCGCGCCGGAGCCGCGCAGTGAATGTGCGAGCCGGCGGATCGTGCCGAGTGCCCCGACGGGATCGGCCTCCATCGTCGTGGCGGCGGTCTCCAGCGCCTCGATGCGTGTGCTCAGTGCACTGCGAAAGAACTGCTTCAGGTCATCCATGCTGCGTTCAGTCCTGGAGGAGTCGTGCGACCACGTCGATCAGCACCGATTCATCGATGATCGGCTTCGAGACGTACTCGTCGAAGCCGGCGGCAAGGAACTTCTCGCGGTCTCCGGCCATGGCATGTGCGGTGAGAGCAACGACCGGCAGTGCCTCGAGGCGCGCATCGCTCTTCATGAGCGCGAGCACGTCCGTGCCGTCCATCTCCGGCAGCGAGATGTCGAGCAGGACGAGGTCCGGCGGTGCGGCCCGCATGCCGTGCAGCGCCTCGGCGCCGGCACCGTACTCGACAATCTCGTAGCGGTCCTCGAGAATCGCGCGCACGAGCAGACGGTTGTCCGGGTTGTCCTCGACCACGGCGATGGTTCTCATTCGCTGCGCTCCAGCTGAGCCTCCAGCGCCGTACGCGCCGCATCCATCTCGTGCGCGATCCAGGCGCACAGCTCGCTCCACGTGTCGTCGCCGAGCTCCGCGCGCGCCTCGGCCTCCTGCGCCAGCAGGCGCAACCGCTCCAGTCCGATGTTGCCCGCGCTCGACTTGATCGCGTGCGCCGTGCGCGCCGCCTCGTGGGCGTCGTCCTCCTGCAGCAGCGCCTCCACGCGTGCCGGCACGTGCTCCAGGAATGCGCGGAACATGCGATGAAGGAGTTGCACACCGCCGATGCGCTGGACGCGCTCCAGCGCCGCGGCATCCAGCACCGGTGCTTCGCCCGTGATTGCTGCGATCTCGTTGTCCACGCCCGCCTCAGCGATGTCCGAAATCGGGTGTCGCCCAGGGACTGCGCTGCGCGTTTGCCGCGATCCGCCCGATCGCCCGTCGACGCCGACGCTCCGCCTCCAGCAGCGCGGCCGCGACCGCCGCAGCGCGCAGCTCCCCCTCGTCCGTTTCAGGCTGCAGCACGGCCGGGTGTTGATCGACATAGCGGATGTCGATGTCGCCCGCGCGAAAGTCCGGTTCGCGCAGCACGCGCTCGTGAAAGCCGATGCTCGTCTCCACGCCCACGATGCGCAGCTCCGCGAGGGCCCGCTGCATGCGCGCGATCGCCGCGGCGCGATCGTCGCCGTGCACGATCAGCTTGCCCAGCAGCGGGTCATAGAACAGCGAAACCTCGAACCCTTCGGAGATGCCGCCGTCCCAGCGAACCCCGGGACCGGTGGGCAGATCGACCGCAGCGATGCGGCCCGTCGAGGGGAGGAACCCCTGCGTCGGGTCTTCGCTCGTGATGCGACACTCGATGGCGTGTCCCGTCGGCACGAGTGCACCCTGGTCCAGCGTGAGCCGCTCGCCCGCTGCGATCCGGAGCTGCCACTGCACCAGGTCGACACCGAACGCCAGCTCCGTGACCGGATGCTCGACCTGGATGCGCGTGTTCATCTCGAGGAAGTAGAACTCGCCGCCGTCGTAGAGGAACTCGATCGTGCCCGCATTCCGATAGCCGACGGCGGCAGCGGCAGCGACGGCCGCAGCCCCCATCCGTGCACGCAGCTCCCCGTCCACGACCGGCGAAGGCGCCTCCTCGATCATCTTCTGGTGACGCCGCTGCACGGAGCACTCACGCTCCCCCAGGTGCAGCACCTTGCCGTGCGCATCGGCCAGCACCTGGATCTCGATGTGGCGCGGCCGCTCCAGGTACTTCTCGATGTAGACGCTGTCGTCGCCGAACGCCTGCCGCGCCTCGCGCTGCGCGCCCTCGAAGGCGCCCTGCATCTCCGCTTCGCCGCGAACCACGCGCATCCCCTTGCCGCCGCCCCCGGCCGCAGCCTTGAGCAGGACGGGGTAGCCGAACGAGCCGGCAGCGGCGACCGCGGCAGCCACGTCCGCGAGCGGCTCCGCCGTGCCCGGCACCACCGGCACGCCCGCGTCGATCATGCGACGTCGCGCTTCCGTCTTGTCCCCCATCGCCTGTATGGCGGCCGCGGGCGGGCCGACAAAGACCAGCCCGGCATCCTCGACCGCCTGCGCGAAGTGTGCACGCTCCGCGAGAAAGCCATACCCGGGATGCACCGCATCACAGCCACTGCGCTGCGCGACGTCGAGCAGCACGTCCACTCGCAGGTAGCTTTCGCTCGCCGCCGCACGGCCGATCAGGTACGCCTCGTCCGCTTCGAACACGTGCGGCGCCAGCCGGTCCGCCTCCGAGAAGACCGCGACACTGCGGATGCCGAGCTCGCGGCACGCGCGAATGATGCGGACCGCGATCTCGCCGCGGTTCGCGACGAGGACCTTGCGGATGCGCTGGTCAGTCATGGGCAGCTCGATGGCAGCGCGCGAGTGATCGGACGGCGGGCCAGGGCGCGGGGCCCTGGGCCCGGAGTGCGCCGCCCGCGAAGAGCGTCCCGCCGTGAAGACCCCGGCCCCGGCGCTGGCCCCGGGCCCGGGCGCGCCTCCCCCTACAACGGTATGCACCCATGCTTCTTCGCCGGATTCGAATCGCGCTTGTTCCGCAGCATGTCGAGCGCGTTGATCAGACGAGGCCGCGTTTCGCGCGGGTCGATCACGTCGTCGATGTAGCCACGCGCAGCGGCAGCGTAGGGGTTGGCGAACTGGTCGCGGTACTCCTCTTCCCGCTGCTTCGCCGCGGCCTCGGGATCGTCCGCGTCCGCGATCTCCCTGCGGAACAGGATCTCGACCGCGCCCTTCGGGCCCATCACGGCGATCTCCGCCGTCGGCCAGGCCAGGTTGACGTCGCCGCGGATGTGCTTGGAGTTCATCACGTCGTACGCGCCGCCGTACGCCTTGCGCGTGATGACCGTGACGCGCGGCACCGTCGCCTCCGAGAACGCGAACAGCAGCTTGGCGCCGTGGCGGATGATGCCGCCGTGCTCCTGCGCCACACCGGGCAGGAAGCCGGGCACATCCTCGAACACGACGAGCGGGATGTTGAACGCGTCGCAGAAGCGCACGAAGCGCGCGCCCTTGACCGAGCTGTTGATGTCGAGCACCCCCGCGAGCACCGCGGGCTGATTCGCGACGATGCCGACCGGCCTGCCGCCCAGGTGCGCGAAGCCGACCACGATGTTCTGCGCGAACTGCGCGTGCACCTCGTAGAACTCGCCGTCGTCGACGACGGGGCGGATCACGTCGAGGATGTCGTAGGGCTTCGTCGGCTCGTCCGGCACGACGGAGAGCAGCGCCTCGTCTGCCCGATCGAACGGATCGTCCGTCGGGCGCTCCGGGCCTTCCTCGCGGTTGTTCTGCGGGATGTAGCGGAACAGCGTGCGGATCGCTTCCAGTGATTCGAGCTCGCTGTCGTGCGCGAAGTGCGCGACACCGGAAACGCCGGCGTGCACGTCCGCGCCGCCCAGCCCCTCCATGTCGATCTCCTCGTGCGTGACCGTCTTCACCACGTTCGGCCCGGTCACGAACATGTAGCTCGTGCCGCGCACCATGTAGACGAAGTCGGTGATCGCGGGAGAGTAGACCGCACCGCCGGCGCACGGGCCCAGGATCGCGCTGATCTGCGGCACGACACCGGATGCGAGCGTGTTGCGCAGGAAGATGTCGGCGTAGCCGCCGAGCGATACGACCCCCTCCTGGATGCGCGCGCCGCCGGAGTCGTTCAGTCCGACGACGGGCGCCCCGTTCTTCAGGGCGAGGTCCATGATCTTCACGATCTTCTCGGCGTGCGCCTCGGAGAGCGAGCCGCCGAACACCGTGAAATCCTGGCTGAACACGTAGACGAGGCGGCCGTGGATCGTGCCCCAGCCGGTCACTACCCCATCGCCGAGGAATTTCTGTCTGTCGAGTCCGAAGGCGGTCGAGCGGTGGGTGACGAAGCGGTCCAGCTCGACGAAGCTGCCCTCATCCAGCAGCAGATCCAGCCGCTCGCGCGCGGACAGCTTGCCACGCTCGTGCTGCGCCCTGATCCGCGCTTCCCCACCTCCCTGCTCCGCCTGTCGGCGCAGCGACTCGAGCTGGTCCAGCCGCTCGCGCATCGTCATTGCGCCGGCCCCTCCAGCTTCACGAGTCGGCCCCCCTCGATGCGAACGAGGAACGGCGCACGCTCGATCGCGCCGCCGCGCACGCTGATGATCCCCGTCGCGCCCCGCACACCGCGCAGGTCGGCGATCTCCGCAGCAACCTCGCGCGCGTTGTCGGCGCCCTCCTCGACCGCAGCGAGAACGAGCAGCGCGGCGTCGTAGCCGAGCCCGGGGAACGGGTGATTGAGCGAGCGCCGGTACCGCGCCTCGTATGCGCCGACCAGGTCCTCCCAGGCGACTGCCGGATCGGTGCGCAGCAACGGTGTTGCGGCGATCACGCCGTCGGTGACACGTGTCGGCAGCGTGCGCAGCAGCGTCTCGCCAGTCCATGCCTCGCCGCCGAGCACCTGCACCTCACCAAGCCCGTAATACGAGAGCTGCGGCGCAAGCTGCGGGATCTCGCGCTCGGCGGCCGGCACGAAGAGCGTCTGCACGCCGGCCGCGGCCAGCCGCTCCATCTGCTGCTGGAAGGTCGTCGTCGTCTCGCCATAGGACATCCGCAGCGCGACGCTGCCACCCGCGCGCTGGACTGCGTCGGCAAACGCGAGTGCCTGGCGCTCGCCGTCACCGCCGATCGGATGCAGGATGCCGATCGGGCCGGACGCGTTGCGCGCCGCCCACTCCCCGAGCATTGCGGCTCCGCGAACGTCGCCGGCGTTCAGCGAATACGCGTTGTCACCGGAGGGAGCGTCCGGACTGCTGGGCGAGATGATCGTGAAGCGCAGATCGCTCCGGCCGTTGACCGCGCCGCTCACCTCTTCGGGGAGCAACGGACCGACTGCCGCAACCGCGCCCGCGGCCTCGAGCGAGCGCACGGCGCGCTCCGCGCCGGCCGCTGATCCTGCCGTGTCCTCGATGCGGATCTCGATGGGCCTGCCGCCCTGCGCCTCGTGCGCGTCGACCGCCAGCTGAACGCCCTCGAGGATGAGCGCACCGTACTGCTGCAGGTACTGCGACCCGCTCTGCGGCAGCAGCAACCCCAGCGTCAGCGGCGCCTCACGCGAGGGCTCCGACCGCTCGTCGCGCGGCTGGTCGCGGGGCGTCGGCTCGCCCGGCATGCCCACCGGGGTACACGCGGCCCCCAACGACCCCACGGCCAGTGCGGCCAGCAACATGCCGCGTGTTTTCTGCTGCCTCATGCTCCCCCTTTTTTCCATGCTGCGGAAACGCGGGAACATAGGCATGGCCGGCAGTCGATAAAAGGGCGTACGGAGCGTCCGAGCCGTCACCACAGAAAAAGGGCGGGCCCCAACGGGACCCGCCCCTCTTTCCTTCCGACCGGAAGAGCCTCAGCTCTCGTCCTCCGACTCCGCGCCAGCCTCGGACGACGCTTCCGCCGACTCCTCGGCGGCGGCCTCGACCGGCTCCTCGCGCCTGACGGGCGGCTCCGGCATCTGCGTCACGCTGAGCACGATCCGACGGTTGACCGCGTCGGTCTCCTGCACCCGCAGCTCGATCGTCTGACCCTCGCCCAGCACGGCCGAGAGGTCCTTGCCGGCCGGGACCGGGACCGCGCTCGCCGGAACGAAGCCCTCGATGTCGTCACCCAGATCGACGACCACGCCGTCCTCGACCAGGCGCACGACCCTGGCCGACGACTCGACGCCCGACGTGAAGCGCGCGGCGATCTCGTCCCACGGATCCTCCGTGGTCTGCTTCAGGCCCAGCGAGATCCGCTTGTTCTCCGGGTCCACGCCCAGCACGACGACGCTCACGTCGTCGCCCTTGCGCAGCACCTCCGACGGATGCTGGACACGCTTGGTCCAGCTCATGTCGCTGATGTGGATCAGGCCGTCGATGCCCGGCTCGATCTCGACGAACGCGCCGAAGCTCGTGAGGTTGCGGACCTTGCCCTCCACCCGCGTGCCGATCGGGTACTTCTCCGGCAGCGCGAGCCACGGGTCCTCCTCGATCTGCTTCATGCCGAGCGAGATCTTCTCGTCGTCGCGGTCGACCTTCAGCACGACTGCCTCGATCTCGTCGCCGATCGAGACCAGCTTGGACGGGTGCTTCACGTTCCGCGTCCAGCTCATCTCGCTGATGTGGACGAGACCCTCGACGCCCTTCTCCAGCTCGATGAACGCGCCGTAGTTCGTGATCGACACGACCTTGCCACGAACGCGCGCACCGACCGGGTACTTGCGCTCGATGTCCTTCCACGGATACGGCAGCAGCTGCTTCAGCCCGAGCGAGATGCGCTCGCGGTTCCAGTCGATGTCCAGCACCTTCACGTCCAGCTCGGTGCCGATGTTGACGATCTCCGACGGATGACCGACACGGCCCCAGCTCATGTCCGTGATGTGCAGCAACCCGTCCAGGCCGCCCAGGTCGATGAACGCACCGAAGTCGGTCACGTTCTTCACGACGCCATGGCGCACCTGCCCGACCAGCAGCTCCTTCACCAGCTGCTCGCGCTTGCCCTCGCGCTCCTCCTCGAGGATCACGCGGCGGCTCACCACGATGTTGCGGCGGCGCTTGTTCAGCTTGATGATCTTGAAGTCGAACGTCTGGCCGATCAGGTCCTCGATGTTCGGCACACGACGCAGCGCGATCTGCGAGCCCGGCAGGAACGCATCCACGCCCATCAGGTCCACCGTCACGCCACCCTTGATCTTGCGTGTCAGCGTGCCCGGTACCTTGTCGTTCTCCTCGTACGCGGTCTTGATCTTCTCCCAGACACGGAGGAAGTCCGCCTTCTTCTTGGAGAGTACGACGACGCCCTCGGAGTCCTCGAGGTTCTCCAGGAAGACCTCGACCTCCTCGCCCGGCTGGAGCTGGTCCGGGTTCTTGAACTCGTCACGGGAAATCGAGCCTTCGCTCTTGAAGCCGACGTCCAGGATCACCGCGTTCTCGGTGACGCGCAGGACCTTCGCCTTCACGATCTCGCCTTCCTCGATGTTCGTGAGGGTGTCCTCGTACATCGAGAGGAGCTGCTCGTACTCCTCTACGGAGTACTCGTCCTCCTCGAGAAACTTCGAAAGCGGCTCGATGATGCGCTCGCGCTTCGGCTGCCGCGACGTCACCGCCGCGCCACCCTGCTCGTTCTGCTGCTCTTCCACGGTTGCCATATGGGGAGTGCGCCTCCTGCAATGCGCTGCACGGCCGGCGCGGCCGCACAACGGTTGAAGTGAACCGCCGCCCCGGCCCCTTGCCGACGCAGCGCATGACCAGACCGCGGGCGCGGTCCAGCCACAGACTGAAAATTGTAACAGGAATACCGCGGTGGGACAAGCCGGAACGGCTCAGGGCGAGGGCGAGCGCGAGGTACCCCGCTGGACGAGCCGACGCCCGCATTCAGTACTCATTCGCCAGCCCGTGGCAGCAGCATCACTGCACCTGCCCGGGCGCGGGCGCGGGCCCGCTAACTCTGCCCCGGCTGTTCCCGCCTCTCCAGCTGTTCCCGCCGTTCCAGCGCGAGAAATACGATCCGATCCACCTGCTCCTCGAAGCTCAGCCCCGTCGTATCCAGCTCCACCGCGTCATCCGCCTTCCTCAGCGGTGCCACGGCCCGGGAGCTGTCGACCCGGTCGCGCTCCAGCAGCCGTTCGGTCTCCGCCGCAAGCTCGGCCGGAGCGGGCTCCGCGACCCCCTGCTGTACCAGGCGCCGCCGGGCCCGCTCCCGTGGGTCCGCGACCAGGAAGATCTTCAGCTCCGCGTCCGGGAAGACGACCGTCCCGATGTCACGCCCCTCGGAGACGAGGTCCACCCCTTCGGCGGCGCCCCGCAGGCGTCCGAGCAGCCACGAGCGCACGGCAGGGACTTTCGCCATCGCCGAGACATGGGCGTTCACGGCCGGCTCCCGGATCGCGTCGCCGACATCCTCCGCGCCGATCAGCATGCGGAACCCGCCGTCGCCCGGCACACCCCGCACGCCGAGGCGGTCGAGGTCGTCTCCTGCGAGCGATGGCCATTCGCCCACCGGGATCCCGGCTCGCTGCGCGGCCAGGGTGAGTGCACGGTAGAACGCCCCGGAATCGAGGTGACGGAAGCCGAGGCGCCGGGCGACGGCGCGCGCCGTCGAGCTCTTTCCGCTGCCGGCGGGCCCGTCGATCGCGATGATCATGCGGCGATCACATCCCAGAACCCCGGGAAGCTGACCTGCACGCATTCCGGATCATCCACGATGATGTGATTGCCCTGCAGCGTTCCCAGCACACCGAACGCCATCGCGATGCGGTGATCCCCGAACGTGCGCACGGTGCCGCTCATGGGCTGCGCGGAGCCTGTGACGTCCAGGCCATCCGCATGCTCCTCCACCTCGACTCCGAGCGCCCGCAGATTCTGCACGAGCGCGTGGATGCGGTCCGTCTCCTTGACGCGCAGCTCCGCGGCCCCGCGGATGCGCGTCGTTCCGTGCGCGCGAGCAGCCAGCGCAGCGATCATCGGGATCTCGTCGATCAGTGCGGGCACCTCGGCACCCTCGATCGTAGTCGCAGTCAGCGGGCCGGGCGCTGCGCCGAGATCACCCACGGGCTCGCCTCCCTCGGAGCGCGCATTGCTCACCTCGACCGGGGCACCCATTCGCTCCAGGACGTCGAGCATGCCCGTGCGCGTCGGGTTCAGACCGACGCCGGCCACGCGTATGCCCGGTAAACGCAGCAGTCCGAGCGCCAGCAGAAAGGCGGCGGACGAGAAGTCGCCGGGCACGTCCAGGTCGAGCGGCCGCAGTGCAGGCACCGGCTCCAACGAGACGCCGGCCGCCCCGTCCTCCTCGAACGAGCGAACGGTCGCGCCCTGCGCTGCGAGCATGCGTTCGGTGTGGTCGCGCGACAGGCGCGGCTCGCGCACCTTCACGGCCACGCCGCCCACCAGCCCGGCAAGCAGCAGTGCGCTCTTCACCTGGGCGCTGGCATGCGGCGATTCGAACTCGATCGCACGCAGCTGGCCGCCCTGCACGCGCAGTGGAAGCAGCCCTGCCCCGCCCACGAACTCGAAGCGCGCCCCCATCCGCCCGAGCGGCTCCGTGACGCGCGCCATGGGTCGCGAGCGCAGCGATGCGTCCCCCGTCAGCTCTGCAACGACACCCGCGCCCGCAAGGATGCCGAGCAGCAAGCGCGCGGTCGTGCCGCTGTTGCCGCAGTCGATCACCACCTGCGGAGTGCGCAGGCCGTGCAGCCCGACGCCACGCACGTGCACGGGCGAATCCGCGCGCAGATCGGGGATGTCGCATCCCAGTGCGCGCAGCGCCGCTGCGGTCGACTGGATGTCTGCGGACGTGAGCAGTCCGCGCAGCGTGCTGTCGCCCTGGGCGAGCGCAGCGAACATCAGCGCGCGGTGCGAGATCGACTTGTCGCCGGGAACCCGGACGGCGGGTGGAGTCATGACTGGTCCGCGTCCGCAAACGGGATCTCCAGCTCCAGCCCGTCGTAGGCGACGATGGACGACGCGAACACCGCGCGCGCCTCGCGCTCGAGCTGCCGCGGGTCCTCCGCGTAGCGCGCCGAGATGTGCGTGAGCACGAGACGACGCACTCCCGCGCGCTCCGCCAGCTGCGCCGCTTCGCGCGCCGTCGAATGCCGCGTCGCCCGCGCGCGGGCGGCCTCCTCGTTGCAGAACGTCGCGTCGTGGATCAGCAGGTCGGCGCCCTGCGCCGCCGCTGCAATGTCGCGCGTCGGCCGGGTGTCGCCCGTATAGACGACGCGGCGTCCCGGCCGCGGTGGTCCCACGACGTCCGCGGGTCGGATCACACGGCCATCCACCTCGATCGCCTCGCCGCGATGCAGCTGCCCGAAGAGCGGGCCGTGCGGGACGCCGAGCTCACGGGCACGCTCCGGATGGAAGCGGCCGAGGCGCTCGTGCTCGACCAGCGCGTAGCCGATCGACGGCGTGCCGTGGCTCGTGCGGAATACCCGGACGTCGTACCCCTCGCGTGACAGCACACTGCCGGGCGACAGCTCCGCGATCTTCACCGGGAACGGCACCCGGTCGACACCGAGGTTGACGGCCGCCTCGAGGATGGGCACAGCCCCGGCTGGCCCCCAGAGACGCATTTCCGTCTCCCGGCCCTGCAGTCCCATGGTCCGCAGCAGGCCGATGATGCCGAGAAAGTGATCGGCGTGCATGTGCGTGACGAAGATGTCGTCGAGCGCGAAGCCGGTACCGTAGCGCATCATCTGCCGCTGCGTGCCTTCACCGCAGTCGAAGAGCATCAGCTCGCCTTCGCGGTTGACGAGCAGCGCGCTCACATTGCGCCCGACCGTCGGCCGGCTCGCCGCGGTCCCCAGGAACGTGACGCGAAGCATTTACCAGGAACGCCGCGGCGAACGTGTGGTGCGCAGCAGCCAGAGTGGAGAGTAGAGTGCGTACAACTGATCGGCGTTGGCAGTGAGTGTGGGAGCGATCAGCAGCACGAGCCAGAACAGCACGACCGCAGCCGAGCGACGTCGCACCTTCGAGAGCTCCGAACGCGCGAGGGTCGCCTCCTGCATTCCCGTGATGTCGCCCCGGTCGGCGCGTCGGTCGGCGACGTCGCCCGCGAACATGCCGTCCGCTCCGTGACGCAGCAGGCGCAGCACCGCCCAGAACAGCCGCCATACGACGGCCGCCCAGCCGACGACACCGAGAAGGAGCAGGCCCGTGCGCATCGCCGCCTAAGCTAGAGGCGCCCGCGGGACATGAGCAAGCAGTGCAACACCCGCAATGAACGGCGAAGGGCGGCGCCCGCTGGTGCGAGCCCGCCCTCGAACGGTGTCCGGACGCGCCGGGTCAGGTGCGCGCCGCCCGCACGATCAGCATGGATGCGTCGGTTTCCTTCGCGAGCTGTTCGTGGCGGATGCCGAGGAACGCAGGCGCCAGCCCCCATGCGCGCGATGTCCCGACCACGATCGCGTCATACCCGCCGTCTCTCGCCTCGTCCACTGCGGCACGCAGCGGATCCGCCGCAGCGACGACGCGCACCTCGCACCACGTGCCGTCCACGCTCTCGCGGAAGCGCCCCGTGTGGGCCGGCTCCTCGTCCGGCTCGACGACGTGCAGGATCGTGACGCTCTCCGCCTCCGTCTGTGCGAGCCGCTGCGCGACGCCGACCGCCGCGCGGTCATGGTCGCCGTACAGATACGGTACCAGCAAACGCTTCCACGGGCGCGGATGACGATCGTAGTGAACAACGATCTGCGCGTCGCTCTTCTGCATCACGCGCGCGACCGTGCCACCGATGAGTGTGCGGCTCAGCGTAGGACGCTGCCACCCCATCACGATCAGCTCGGCATCGACGTCATCGGCGGCAGCAACGATCGCACGAGCGATGTCGGCGTCCTCGCGCACGATCGGCTCCACCCGCGGCTGCGACGGCGCTCGCCCGGCGTACAGCTGCCCGAGCGCGTCGGCCGCCGACTCGCCTGCGGTCGCGAAATGCTCTCCCGTGGCGACGTGCATCGGCCGGACGTCGCCCTCCATGCCCATCGGCACCAGCGTCTCCGCCAGTGACAGCAGCCCGGGCCCTGCATCCGGCCGACCCACCGGCACCAGCACGCGATAACGGCCCGTGCGGCGCGCGGCCCGCCCCTGCAGCGCATTCGTTGCGGTGGTGATCATGACGCCCTCCGTGCAGTGAGACTGCCCGCGTAGCTCGCGCTCACGTCCCAGTCGTCCGCCTCCTGCGCGTCCGCGCGGGTGGGGCTGATCGCCAGCGAGACCACGCGCCCGACCCGCCGCGCATGCTCGATACGCGTCAGGATCGCGCGGGTCGCGCGTCGACTGCCCGTGAACTTCAGGATCCGGCGCTTGAGAGTCGTTTCCGAGCGCAGTGCGTCGCCGCTGATCAGCAGCAGTCGCAGCATTCCACACCTCCCTGGCCTGGAGAGCCGGGCGAACAGTGCGGCGCGTTGTGGAGGTCAGGTGAGAAACGGCGCGTAGCGCCAATGGTGGACAACCGGCAACCGCATCATCGCGGCCGCGGCTCTCGCCACGCTCCCTTTCTCGCCTGCGGGGTTAGCTGACGGGTTCGGAGAAGGAAGTCTCCGTCCGGCGATCGCCGGATTCACCCCGATACGTCCCGGGTCCCCCGCCGCGCGGCTTCCTGCCGCGTGCTCGGCTCAGTGGTATGCAGGTGGCGGTTTTCCCGCCTGCGGGCATTATAGCAGGGTCCGCACGGGAGGAAAAGGGTCGGACGCTACTGCGGGATGCTGGCAGCTTGTTGCCCGATTCCGGCTGCGCTACTCTGCCGCACGCTGGGCCCACCATCTACACGGACCATTACATGACAGGTACTCGCCGCATCGCAGCCGTCGCGGCCCTTTCGCTCCTGCCGGGCGTGCTGCATGCCCAGAACGGGCGCTTCGAGGAGAGACGCACGCTGCGCGAGCAGGTGCAGGGACTCACGGTCGCGGAAACACGCACGCTCACCGAGGCCGTCACGCGCCTCGAAGCCATTCTGCTGAGCAACCCCGCCGTCCGCACGCCGCCGGCAGGCGTCTGCACACGACTGCATACGTTCATCCCGGAGCACATCGTCGGTGAGCGGGCGACCATGGCGGTCAGCGTACAGATCCCGATCAGCTTCGAGGACGGTGTGTGCCACAACATCAGCAATGGTGGCATCACCCTGACCATCAATGATCCGCGCGCCCTGTTCGCCGGCAGCAGCGACGCGGACGTCAGCACCGGCGTCTTCCTGCTGCCGCAGCGGGTGTCGGGTCAGCCCCCGGTCGTGGAGTACACCGATGGTCGCAACCGCTACCTCCTTCTGACCCGGCGCGGCGCTGACCCGCTGCTGCCGGTCACGACCGAACAGTTCCTCCGCAACAGGATCCGCGAAGTCGAGGCAGCGCGCGACAGCGCCCGGTCCATGTCCGTCGACGCTCTGCTTCCGGACGTCGAGCGCTGGCGGCAGGAGGAGAAGCCCAGGATGCAGCGCGAGTTCGAGGCGAACCTCCGCGAGATGCAGGACCTTGTCAGTGCGGAGGAACTGCAGCGGATGCGCCAGAACTTCGATCAGTTCCTCGCCTCGACAGAGGAGACGCTGCGCGCCATGGCCGGTACCCGACCGCTCGGCGACTCGCTCCGGTCATCCGCCCTTCACACGACGCAGCAGGAGCTCGACCGGCTGCAGGCCATCCTCCAGGGCCTGGATGCGTCAGGCCGCGCAGCGCCCGCCTGCCTCGATCTCGAACAGCCACTGGAGCTGGGTGCCTGCACGGACATGAACCGCCTTGTGCGCGCCAACCCGCGCTACTTCGACGCGGCCGCGTCCAGGGGTGCCATTCAGCTGCTGGTCGTGCGTGCACCGCTGCACGTTGCTGAAGATCCGCGACACACGGAGCTGCGAACACGCTTGTTCGATCTGCTCGACCGGACGGGACTGCAGGCGCTGCTCGCCCAATAACGCGAGCAGCTCGGATGGGTTCTGTGCAAGGGATGCCGCTCGTGTGCGGCCGTATGCCCGGGGTGGGGGTCGAACCCACACGGCCTCGCGGCCCGAGGATTTCAAGTTTGTCGGAGCGGGGTAGCGACGTTCCGTTGTAGGACACACATAATGGTATATCAAGGACTTATCGGCATTCGTCGTCAGAGACTCGCGGGAACAGTGCGGACGACTTAACAAACCCCGCGATGAACCCCATGGTGAGTTGCGGGCCATTGGGTACGAGTGGACGGTCTGGCCGGGAGCGGACTACATGAGTGATCGGTATGGTGGCCGCCGTCATGGCCCTTGAGGAGAGCCGACAGGTAATGTAGAGGAGAGGGCGCGGGCTTCGGTTCGCGCCCTTCTCGTCGTAGCAGCAGAGAGGAGCCTTAGTGTCCGACACTTCGCCGAATTACATTGAAGGCCCCCGCACCCATCTCGTTCCCGGAGGCCGACGATGGCACCCACGCCACCTGCTACACGCTACCAAGCGCTACGCATAAGAATTCGCAGTCGCTGGCGCCGAACCTCATACCTCGTTCGCACGGGCTTACGGGAGTCCCGGCGCGAAATGCGGATGCGCTACGGGCGAATTCCTTCCATCATGCTCGCGCTCGGCACGGCGATGCTTATGCTGGGTCTCGTGCTTTACGTTGCGGACACGTATGGCCCTCAATTGGCTACGAGTCTCGTAGCGACCGCAGCGGCCCTCGCCAGCGCCTTCGCAGCCGTGTACATGGCCAAGACTTCTGCTGCGTCCGTGGAGTTGCTGAACATTGAGCGCCGAAAGCTACAGGCTGCCCCCATCGAACTCGCAGAACGTATCGATTATCCGCTCGAACGTTTAGAGGGCTGCGCGGCTATACTCCAACACTCGCCGCCCGAAGAACTCAGAAATAGGACCGTTCTTGTCGCCTTACGCGAGGTCAAGTCTTTGCAGGACCTTGCGCGGGAGCTGCAACCATTGATTCGGGTGGGCGCCCCACGCCTGAGTGTCTACCTGATACGTCTGGATCGGATCTGCGCCGTGCTACTTCGCTACGACGGCTTACGGGCGCGAAAACACATGAGGAGCTTTTCGCAAACTCTACTACGCGTCATTGAGAGCGCCGATTTAGTAGAAAAGGACGCGCTGACGGCTGGTCATGGCGACCGGGAAGGTCGGCGGGGATATTTCAGTCGGCAACGCCATCGAAAGTGGGTCGTGGCCGATCATCTTGGGCGCCACAACCTCAGCTAAGCGTGTGCTTGGCAACTCAATAAACTTGCAGAGTCGGCAGGCTAGTGATTGACGATTGGGACTACAGGAAGCCTCCCATCTGGCCGATTAACTTCGCGCTCATAGTGTGGGACCTGCTGCACCATGGGAACCCGGAGGCATGTGTCCGACATGTGGACGAGATACTTAGCGCCGTTCTTGAGCGAATCGACACTGCAACATGTTTCGAAGGGCCTCTAGCGTACCCGGCGCACAGGGTGTTGGTTGCCCGGCAGTACTTACGTAGTGGCCGTCCCGACCTGATAGGTGCCGCCCGTAAGGAGCTAGAGTTGGCGCTTGACGAGTGGGACAGCTTAACGAATTAGAACGTCGTATACGTTGGGTCTGTCACATAGAACTCTACGAAGGTTTCCGGATAGTAGTGTGGCTCCGCCGTACGCGTGACCTGAACAATCTTGGCCAGCGTTAGGACACGGTTAGCGCCGTCCATTCGGTCAAAGCCTCCCGCGCCCGTCTCATCCTCCCAGACGCCAACATACGGGTATACGCCGTTCTCTACGCGGTACTGGTAATCGAACGTGAGGAGCAATTCCCATTGCGTGTTGTAGGTGTCGCTGCGTCTCGGGAGCGTAAGCCATAGCCAGCGGCGCGGGCGAGCATCCCGCGACGGACGCTGAACGAGAACGTTACCGCCAACAGACTCGCGCACCTTCACGCGTCGGCGCTCCGGGTAGTCCACGCCGGGCGGAGGGAGTAGTACGTCAACAGCGCCGTGAAGGTGAAGGAGGCGGTTGGGCACGCTAGCCTCCAAACGACCATCGGCTACGCTCATCTGATTCCGGAGCATCTGCGCTCGTTGCTCGAGGAGACGCCGCGTAAGAGGAAGGCGGCACAGTGAATCGGCCCAACAAACCCAAATGAACCCCATTGGCGGGGTTTACGGAGGAAAGCGAAGCGGCGCAAAAGCCCGAAAGCCCTTGCGCCGCACCGATGCCCGGAGAGGGGGTCGAACCCTCACGGTCTTACGACCCGGAGATTTTAAGTCCCCTGCGTCTGCCATTCCGCCACCCGGGCGACGCGAAAAGATAGCGTCGCCCGGTCGCTGCCGCCTAGTCTCAGACCACAGCAAGGGTGCCGCTTAGCCGGCACCCGCAGCTCACCCCTACTGCACCGTGAACGGGATCTCCACCGTGCCGATGCGCTCCTCGCTCCCGGCATCGACGAGCGCGACGGTAAAGTTCACCGACGGGATGTCCAGGTCCTCGACATCCTCGAAGTACAGGAAGCCCGTGATGCGGCCGCCCGGCTCGAGCACGCCCTCCGGCAGCGCCATGCTGATCATGTCCGTCGTCGGCAGCTCGACGTTGATCGAGGCGGGCACGAAGCGGTCGTAGTAGGCGCGATCGTAGAAGAACGCACCGGTGAACGGATCGTAGAGCGGGTAGTAGCGCGACAGGTAGGGGGCGATGAGGAACCCTGTGCCCCTGAACCTGACGTCGACGTTCTCCGCGACATCGCCCTCGACACGATACGGAGGAATCGCGTTGAAGGTCTCGCCATTCGGGGCGACGAGCTGCATCTCGTTGTAACGGAGGCGCAATGGACGCTCACCGTTGTTGCTGATCTCGACCAGCAGCGGGATCGATTCCGCCTCGAGGTGTTTCGGTACGCCGTTCCACGCGCCGGCACGCGCTTCGACAGTCACACCTTCCACCGTGGCAGTCGCACCGCTGCCGCGTCCGGGTGGCGCCGCCTGCGCACCCGGCGCGGGTGCGAGGTCGGGTCGGTTTCCACTGCAGGCGATCAGGGATACTGCTGCAAGGGCGGAAAGGACGGATCGGTGATACATGATTCCCTCCTGGCCGTAGTACTGGCCGTTTCACCGCGGGTGAGGCCAGTCAGCGCAAGAGGAAGTCCCCGGGCGTGAATGCGCGGGACAGTAGCGCCCCGCGCACGTCAGGTGTGCATGCTTCTCAGGTTTTGGCCGCCGCCGGCCGTCCACTCTGCGCACTCGCCGCACGCCCGATCCGGACGTTGCCGCTCACGCGCCCTCCCTCGTCCATCTTGAAGCGAACCGCGTCGATATCCCCCTCGACGTCGCAGGTCGCGTGCAGCTCGAGCCGACCGGTCGTCGTGATCCCGCCGCGCACGCGACCGCCGATGATCGCGTCCCGGGCCTTGATGTCACCGTCGACCACCGCCTGCGGGCCCATCACGACGCCCTGCGTCGCATCGACGTTGCCCTTCAGGTTGCCTTCGATGCGCAGCGTGCCATCCACGGTGATGTTGCCCGTGATCGTCATCCCCTCGCCGATCAGCGAGACCGGCGCGCCATCCCTCGACGATGGCCGCGCAGTCGACGCCTCAGCCGCAGCGTCTTCACGTTCGCTTCTGCCAAACATTCAATGCTCCTCCCAGGTTGATGCATGCGGCCGCGCCGCGACGGGAGCTTGGCCGCGTCGGAGCACGGGCGCGAGCGACAGCGCGCACGAGCAACGGCAACTGGCCCCTCTCCGGCTGCTGCGCCAACGCCCGCCCGGTGCGGCTGAACTGCCCGCACCGGTACTACTGCCTTACGCCCGCCGCCGCCGCGCGCAGCGAGCGGATGTTCTCCGCCACACTCGCCTGCTCGTTGTACACGGCGGCGCCCGCGACCAGTGCGGTCGCGCCTGCGGCCACGACTTCTCCGGCGGTCTTCGGTCCGATCCCGCCGTCCACCTCGATCTCGACGGACCACAGGCTGCGCTCGTCCAGCATGCTGCGCAGCTTCGCGATCTTGGCGGCGCTGGTCGGGATGTAGCGCTGCCCGCCGAAGCCGGGATTGACGCTCATGATCAGCACGAGATCGACGTACGGCAGGATCTCCTCCAGCACGCTGACGGGCGTATGCGGATTCAGTGACACGCCGGGATGCACGTCGCGCGAACGGATGTGCTCGAGCAGCCGGTGCAGGTGCGTGACCGCCTCGTAGTGCACCGTGAGCCAGTTCGCGCCCGCGTCGATGAACGCGTCGACGAGCTGTTCCGGCTTCTCGATCATGAGGTGCACGTCGAGTGGCAGCTCCGTTACCCGTCGTACTGCCTTCACGACCGGCGGCCCGATCGTAAGGTTGGGCACGAAGTGGCCGTCCATGACGTCGACGTGGATCCAGTCCGCGCCGCCCGCCTCGGCCTCGGCGATGCCGTCGGCGAGGCGGGCAAAGTCTGCGGACAGGATGGAGGGCGCGATCTTGATGGCGTCTTCGCGGTTCATCAGGCGGAGCCGCTACGCAATGGAGGCTGCGTAGATGCCGCCGATCGCCTCGTCCAGCGTACGGTTGAACTCGTCGTCGCTCTGGTCCGCGCGCAGCCCTTCCGTGAGAGCGCGCGAGAAGCTGGCGATCACGCCCGGATTGCGCGCGAGCCTCTCGTTCGCCTCTTCGCGGCTGTAGCCGCCGGAGAGCGCGACCACCTTGAGCATGCGCGGATGCTCGACCACCGGCCGGTAGAAGTCCGCTTCGTCCGGAATCGTGATCTTGAGCATCACGTACTGGTCGTCCGACAGCCTGTTCAGCCCCTCGAGGACCGCGTCGCGCAGGATCGCCTCGGCCTCGGCCTTGTCCGGTGCGTGGATGTCGATCTCGGGCTCGAGGATCGGCACCAGTCCGGCCGCGAGCACCTGGCGACCGACCTCGAACTGCTGATCGACATTGGCCTGGATGCCCTTGCGATCCGCGCGCTTGATGAAGGAGCGCTCCTTGGTGCCGAATACGCCCTTCTCACGACCGCGTGCCAGCAGCGCATCGAGGCCAGGCATGGGCTTCATGAGCTGCACGCCGTCCTCTTCCGCTGCGAGCCCCTTGTCGATCTTGAGGAAGGGAACGATGCCCTTCTCCTCCCAGAGGTAGCGGGCACTGCCCTTCCCGTTCACGTCGCGGTCCATCGTGTTCTCGAAGAGAATCGCGCCGATGATGCGGCTGTCGAAGGCCGGACTCGTCATGATGCGGGTCCGCATCTCGTGGATGCGGTCGAACATCTCCGACTCGTTGCCGTACGCGTCCTCGCCGACGCCGTACGCCTTCAGCGCCTTGGGCGTGCTGCCCCCGCTCTGGTCGAGCGCGGCAATGAAGCCGTCGCCTTCACGGATCTTCTCGAACATCTCCCTGTTCACGCTCGCCTCCTGTGCGATCCTGCGTTCATGGCCCGGCCCCGCTGCGAGAGCGATCCCCTGCTCCACCGCAGACGCATCCGGATATCAAGAGACCTGCCTCAGCGCGCCGGACGTTCCATCACCTGCACACCGTCGGCACCCGCAATCACTGCAACATCCGCCATTCCGAGAAACAGCCCCGTCTCGACGATGCCGGGCCGTGCACGCAGCGCGCGCTCGACCATTGCCGCGTCCGTCATGCCTCCATCGAAACGGAGGTCCACGATGTAATGACCGCCGTCCGTCACGAACGGCCCACCATCACGCTCCCGCAACTCCGGCCGTGCACCGAGTGACTCGAAAAACGGCAGCAGCGCGCGCGCGCCGAACGGCACGACTTCGACCGGCAGCGGCGCCTTCTGACCGAGCCGCTGAACCAGCTTCGAGTCGTCCGCCACGATGACGAGCCGGCCGGCCGCGTGTTCGACGATCTTCTCCCACAGCAGCGCACCACCGAGCCCCTTGATGAGGTCGAGCTGCGGATCGATCTCGTCCGCGCCATCGATCGCCAGGTCGAGGCTGACGATGTCGTCGAGCGTCGCCAGCGGGATACCGAGCGAGCGGGCCTGCTCTTCCGTCGCGCGCGACGTCGGGACCGCGACGATGTCGCGCAGCGAGCCGTCACGCAGCCTGCCACCGACGATGTCAACGACATGCCACGCGGTCGAGCCGGTGCCGAGTCCGAGACGCATCCCGGACCGGACGTATTCGACCGCGCGCTCGGC
>DASTYK010000078.1 GCA_035764935.1 Longimicrobiales bacterium
CGAGACCTACCTGGGTGGCGTGTTCAGGATGAGCGAGCGCCTGACCCTGAACGGCTGGCTGGTGCGCGGCGAGGCGGAGCTGCTGAGCGGCACCGGCGGCAGGCACCAGGGCAGCGCACTGAGCCTCCGCTGGCAGGATGGCGGCGCCAGCGCGCAGGTGAGCGCGTACCTCAGGCAGACGAGCGGCGGCGGCATCCTCACCGGCGAGTCCGAGCAGCGCTCGATCGCGGTCGGCGGTTCCGTGCCGCTCGGGCCGCTGCTTGCCGAAGGCACGGTGGAGCTCGGTCAGGCAAGCGGCGGTGACAGCGATCGCCCTCTGCGCCAGATCACTTCGCGGCTGACGTACCAGGCCGGAACCGCCTGGGCGTGGCTGGCGCTGTCGCACAGCGAAGGCGTGTTCGGCTCCGATCTGACACGCCTGGACGCCGGTTCCACCCTGCGGATGGGGCGCGTCGAGCTGGACGGACGCGTTGGCACCTGGTTCGGCCATGACGCGGGCAGCCGCCTGGACGCGTGGCTGTCGACCACGCTTCACGTCACCTCGCGGACGGCGCTCATAGCGGGCCTCGATTACGCTCCCTGGCGCTTCGACTCCGACGACATGCGCATTTCGCTGGGCGCGCGCCACAGGCTCGGCGTGCCCCTGCCCTTCCGCCGGCGCGCACAGGTACAGGGCGTGATCTATGAGGATACCAACGGCAACCTGCAGCGCGATCCTGGCGAGCACGGCGTCCAGGGCGTGCGCGTGCGACGAGGCAACACCTTCGTGACTACGAGTGCCGACGGGCGCTACGCGTTCTACAGCGAGCGCAGCTCGAACGTCGAGCTCAGCGTCGATGCGGGTACGCTCGCCCCGGGCCTCATGCTGCTGCCTGGCGTCGGGTTGCCGGTGCGCGGAGCTGTCGACGTGCCGCTCGTCCGCGCTGCTGCGCTCCGGCTGCACGTCTTCCAGGATGGCGACGGCGACGCGACGCGCAGTGCAGCGGAAGCGGACGCGCCGCGTGCAGTGATCGAGCTGATGGATGCCAGCGGCCGCACCCGCACGGCCACCGCGGACCAGGACGGCCACGTCGCCTTCGGTGCACTGCCACCGGGCGAATACTCCGTTCGTGCGCGCATCGACGCCGGACGGCAGGCGGCGGGTGCGCCGCGGACATTCACGCTGCACCCCGGTGAAACGACTGCGATCGAGATCGGCGCCCCCAGGAGGGCACGCGAGATCCGCTTTGGCGTTCCGCCGGCATTGACGGCGGACACGCTTGCCGTGGACACCGTGACCGTCATTCAGCCGGACGGTGACACGATGGCCGTCCGCTCCAACCACACGCCTACGCGTGCTGGCGGGCAACAGGACATCGATTCAGGCGCCCGCCGCGCAGAAGCAGCGGCGCGGCACGATTCGGCCGGGGTGAATACGGCTGGATGGACCGCGCGCGTGCCGGTGCCCGCGGCAGACAGCGCGACAGGCGCCACCCGGACAGGCTTCGGACTGGCCGGCTGGGCCCTCGCACTGGGAATCGCGCTCGGCCCGCTGCTGTTCTTCGTTTGGAAGCGACGTGATCGCGACGAGGGGGATGCCGGCCAGGGCGATCGCGCCGTCAGGGAGGCGGAGTAGCGCGGCGGCCCGCTCAGCCGCCGCGGCGTCAGCCATCTACGGCCTGAACTCCACCCACGTCACCTGCCCCGCGGCGACACGCACGCGTCGCCACACCTTCTGGCCATCGATCGTCACGCCCAGCAGGTACGACCCGGCCGGCACGTCGCCGACGGCGAAGTTCTCGCCATATGCCGGATCCGCATGCGCACGATCACCGTACGTCTCGGCGAACGAGAACGGCGTCTCGGTCGGGTATGCGACGACGAGTCCGTGCACCCTTGCGCCTGCAACGGGCTCGCCCGCCCCGTTCAGCACGCGTCCCACGACCACGCCGGTCCCGGCCACGGGCTCGATCCAGAGCTGCGGATTGACGGTGTGCGGCGGGTAGCGGTTCTCGGGGTCCACGATCGCGCTGACGTCCTCGGTCGGCGCAACGTGCACCTCGAGATGCAGGTGATCGTTGGTTGCGCGACCGGTGTTGCCGACGGTCGCGATCACGTCGCCTGCGCGCACGCGCGCTCCCGTGCCGACGCGCAGCTCCGTGTTGTGGTAGTAGGTCGAGAAGACATAGTTCTCGCCTTCGCGCGTGTCGTGCAGGATTGCGACGACGTTGGCGCCGGCCTCCGCCTCTCCCGCGAATGCGACGGTTCCGTCGGCGATCGCGTGCACGGGCGTGCCGGCCGGGTTGTTGAACTCGACGCCCTGGTGCTGCTGGAAGTTGCCGCCCATCGTCGAGCCGTAGCGGTAGGTCTGGTCGACGTACGGGTTCGCACCCGTATCGGCGATCGGCCGGCGCAACCAGGGGCGGCGCGAGGCCGTGGGTGCCGGCGCCGATGGCGCATCGATGAACGCCGGCGCCGGTGACTCGCCCGCCAACACGCGTGAGATGCCGACCGTCGTTGCGCCGAGTGGCCAGAAGGGCGGGCCCCACCAGGTCACGGCCCACACGTCGCCCGCCGGCCGGTAGCGCTCCGCCGCCGCCAGGTAGTAGACGCGGAAGCGGTTCGCGTCGCCGGGCGCGACCAGCCCGAACGGCGTCGCGATCGAGGGCAGCATCGGCGGCGGCGAGCCGGTCACCGTGCGCGGCGGTCCCGGGAGACCGGCCAGGCCGGGCAGGTGAACCTCCGCCTCGACGAACTCCCCATCCTCGAGCGAGTCGACGTAGACCTTCGACTCGTCGATGAACCAGACGGACGAATCGCCGTTGGTTGCGATGCCGCGGATCCGGGTTGCGGGGACACCCTCTGCCGTACCGGCGTCCGCCCACGTGACGCCGCCGTCACGGGAGATCGCCATGCCGGACAGCGTGCCCACGCGCACCTCGCCCTCGTACCCGACGTCGATCGACAGCACGTACTCGTTGGGCAGTGCGGCGACGCGCTCTGTGCAGCCGCGGTCTTCCCGCGCGGCGCTGCCCGGCGCGCCGTTGCGTGCGATGACGCAACGCCAGGTATTGCCCCCATCCCACGTGATGCGCACGCCGTCAGCGGTCGCGATGAAGACCGTATCGCCGAGTGTGCGGATTCCCTCCAGTGCGACGTACTGCCATTCGGGTCCCAGTTCCTCGTACGTCCAGTTGCGCCACGTCCTGCCGCTGTCGGTGCTCACACCGAAGCCGTTGCCGACCGTGCCGTACCAGATCGTGTCCCGGCCCTGCGGGATCACGCTGTTGACGTAGTCCCACGCGATGCTGCCCTCGCCCGCGCGGATGTTCTCCCAGTTCGTGGAGTCGCGCCGCAGCACGTAGATCCCCTCGCCGAACGTGCCGGCCCACAGCGTACCGTCGACCGAGCGCGCAAGCCCGAGCACGTGCACTCCCCAGCCAGTCGTGTCAGGGAGTGCACGCGGAAGTCCGACCTGCAGCAGGCGCGCGTCCTCGCGCTCTTCGCGCGGTCCGCCACCCGACGCACAGGCGGTCAGCATCGTGCCCGCGAATGCGAGCGTCAGGAGTCGAACGGCGCGCAGTGAGATCATAGGAAGAGGGTCCGCTCCGTGTACTGGGCCCACTGGGTGGGCGTCTCCCAGACGCGCGTGTAGAGCACGGCGTCCTGCATGTTCGCGGGCAGCAGGCGACGCAGCTCGTCGTAGAACCACTTCGCCTGGTTCTCGGCCGACGGCTCCAGCGTATCGAACGGCGCCACGTCATTCAGGTTTTCGTGATCCAGCTTCTCGGCAAGATCGCGCAGATGCTTCTTCACGTGCACGAAGTCGAATGCGATCCCCGACTCGTCGAGCTGCTCGGTCGCGAGCGCGACTTCGACGACGTAGCGGTGGCCATGCAGGCGCTCGCACTTGCCCTTGTAGTTGCGCAGGAAGTGCGCGCTGTCGTAATGCGCCTGGACACTGACGACGAACATGATGACCTCAGGACCTTTCCAGTATGATATTCCGCACGGCCACCGCAGCGGGCTGCGTGACCGCATAGACCACGGCGTCGGCGACGGCCTCCGCCTGCATCATCGCGGCCCGCTCCGGCAGTCCCGGATGAGCCGCCCGGTCGATCGTATCCCAGAGCGGCGTATCCGTCGCTGCAGGCTCGACCAGCGTCGCGCGCACTCCCGTGCCGCGCAGCTCCGTGTTCAGTACTGCATGCAGGCCGCGCAGCCCGAACTTCGACGCCGCGTAGGCGCCGTTGCCCGGCAGCGGCACGCGACCCGCAATCGAGCCGATCGATACGAAGTGGCCGCTGTCGCGCTCTCGCATCCCGGGCAGGAACGCGCGCATCAGCAGGAACGCCGCGCGCAGGTTGACGGCGATCATCCGGTCGAACGTTGCCGCCGACGTCGTCGCCAGCGGCTCGAGGCCGAATGCACCCGCGGCGTGCACCACGACATCGGGCACACGCTCCAGCGACTCCGCCAGGGAGACGACGGACGCCTCGTCCGCGACGTCCGCTGCCCTGGCCTCGACGCCCAGCGTCTGCGCGCATCGTGCCAGTGCCTCCTCGCCCCGCGCCACGATCGTCACATGGGCGCCCGCGGATGCCAGCGCGGCCGCCGTCGCGCGGCCGATCCCGCGCGAGCCGCCCGTGACCAGGGCGTGGCGCCCCTGCAGCGGCTCAGCCGACGATTGCATGCGAGGTGCACAGCCGCAGGAACTCCTCCCGCGTGCGCAGGTCCTCCAGGAACACGCCCTTCATCGCGCTCGTCAGCGTCTTGGAGTTCTGCTTCTCGACCCCGCGCATCATCATGCACAGGTGGTACGCCTCGATCACCACGCCCACGCCCTGCGGCTGGAGCACTTCGTCGATCGCCTCGGCGATCTGCGACGTCAACCGCTCCTGCACCTGCAGCCGCCGGGCAAACACTTCCACCACGCGCGGCAGCTTGGACAGTCCGACGATCCTGCCGTTCGGGATGTACGCGATGTGCGCCTTGCCGAAGAACGGCAGCATGTGATGCTCGCACAGCGAATACAGCTCGATGTCCTTGACGATCACCATGTTGTGATGGTCTTCGTCGAAGATCGCGTCGCCGATCTGCTCGCGCACGGACATGTTGTAGCCACGCGTGAGAAAACGCAGGCTCGCCTCCACCCGCTCGGGCGTCTTCAGCAGGCCCGAACGGGCCGGATCCTCACCCAGCGCCAGAAGCTGTGCGCGCACGAGATCGCCCAGCGACGCCTCCGCAAGCGACTTCGCACGCGCTACCGCCGCCTCCGCTTCCGGCGACGACGTATGCGTCTCCCGCGCCGGCTTCACGCCATCACTCACCACTGTACTCCACATAGTTGCGCGGCGTCTCCCAGAGCACGATGCGCACAAGCCGCGCACCTCCGGGCATGACCTCCGCCAGCCGACCCCAGATCGCCACCACCAGGTTCTCCGTCGTGGGATTCACTCCCGAGAGCCAGGGCACATCGAGATTCAGATTGCCGTGGTCGAGCACGTTCACCACGCGCTCCTCCACGATCTCACGCAGCTGCTTCAGATCCAGCACATAGCCGGTCTCGGGGTCGATCTCCCCCTCCACCGTTACATCCATCTCGTAGTTGTGCCCGTGCCAGTTGGGGTTCGAACACAGCCCGAAGACCTCCCGGTTCCGCGCGTCGTCCCAGTCGGCGCGACCGAGCCGGTGCGCGGCACTGAAATGCAGCCTCCGTGTGACCCTGACCGTGGGCATCCGCTACTCCATGAGTTGGACTGGACTGCTCGTCCGGCGCCGGATAGTCGCGCGTCGCATGGCGCAGGGCAAGACAGATACAGCGAGCGTTCGCCGTGGATCGCGGAACCGCTCGCTGCGCGAGCGAGCACGGGGACGGAGTGCACCCGTCCGTTCAGTCTGCGGCAGGCTGGCTCCGAAAAGTAGAGAGCCGGCCCGCGTGTTACGCAGGCCGGCTCAACCCGATGCACCGGAGGGAATTTTTTGGAGCCCAGTCGTCAAACGACTGGTGACCTCCCCAGGCAATTCGCCTTCCTCTTGCGAGGCGTGACGTCCTTCCCGGAAGCCGGCCCCAAAAAGACATGCTGTAGGCCCAAAAATCGGTCCTCCGGCACATCGGATCGGACGCACGAAATGTAGCCGTATCATCCTGCACGGTCAACGTTTTACAGCGCGCGAAATCGCAGTGGAAGAGCACCGGTTTGTCAAGTGCGCAACGCCCGCAATTCGAGCGCTGCGTTGGCTGTGGAGGATGCGAGGAACAGGCTCTTGCGATGAGGGAGCGAGGGGCATGCGGCTGCGCAGATACCCATAAAAAAGACGAGGCGGCCGTGGTTGCCCACGTCCGCCCGCCCTTTCCGCGGCGCTCTCCCCGGAGTTCCCGCTCGCCGCAGACCGAATTGTGCCGACCCCTAAAGCAGGATCGAGTCCACACTGGTCTCTCTCAGGCAATTCGTTGGCGCACAACGAATTGCGCTCGACGAGCCGAAGCCGGACCGGCGAAAATCCGGTCACTTTTTGCGCGGTTTCTTTCCTTTGTGTTGCGCCGGGCATCTACACTCCCGCCGTGCCGGCCGCCCGCAGCGTGCGCAGCACGCCGAGGTTTCTTCGATCCGCCGCAACGGCATCGTCGCCCTTCGGGGTCTCGAGCAGCTTGGGCACGCTGGCGTAGCGGTCGTCGCGCACCAGCGCGCCAAAGGCTTCGGCACCGATCGCACCCCTGCCGATGTCGGCGTGCCGGTCGCGGTGGCTGCCGAGTGCGCCGATCGAGTCGTTGAGGTGAAACAGGCGGACGTGCGCGACGCCCAGGATGTCGTCGATGGCGGAGGTGACGCCCGCGTAATCTTCGCGGAGATCGTAGCCGGCCGCCCAGATGTGGCACGTGTCGACGCAGAACCCGACCCTGTCGCGCACCTGGTCACTTACGCGATGACGCAGCTCGGCCAGCTCCTCGAGCACGGCGCCCAGTGCGCTGCCTGCACCCGCCGTGGTTTCGAGCAGCACGGTCGTCGTTCCACCCGCCGTCTCGAGGGCACGCGTCAGCTCGTCGGCATTGCGGGCGATGCCCGAGGCGCGATCCCCGTCGGTCGCGCTGCCGGGATGCGATACCAGCCAGGGAATGCCCAGCAGTGCGCAACGGCGCAGCTCCTCGCAGAATGCAGCGAAGGAGCGAGCGCGCAGGACATCGTCGGGGCTGGCGAGGTTGATCAGGTACGCGTCGTGCGCGGCCATGGCGCCGATGCCATGCGCACGACACTCTTCGTGGAATCCCGCCACGACATCGGCTCCCAGCACCGGCTCCGCCCAGCGGCTCGGCTGTTTGGTGAAGAGCTGGAGCACCCGACTGTCGAGCAGCGCTGCGCGTGCGGGCGCGTTGTGGACACCTCCCGCAGTGGAAACATGCGCGCCGAGATCATCGGCGGTGCGCTCTTCGATACTGGAGACTGAATGCTTCATCATCCCTGGCATGATCTGCCGCTCGGGCCGAATCCGCCGCACGAGCTGAATGCGATCGTCGAGATCCCGCGCGGCAGTCGCAACAAGTACGAGCTCGACAAGGAGACCGGCTTCTTCAAGTTCGACCGCCTGCTCTACAGTGCTGTCTATTACCCCGGCGACTACGGTTTCTTCCCCCGCACGCTCGCCGACGACGGCGACCCACTCGACGTCGTGGTGATGGTGACCGTGCCGACGTTTCCCGGCTGCCTCGTCGTGGTCCGACCGATCGGCGTGTTCCGCATGAGCGACGAGAAGGGGCTGGACGAAAAGATCCTCGCCGTTCCGGTGCATGATCCGCTCTACGAGGGCTATCACCGGCTGAGCGATGCAGCACCCCATTTCCTCCGCGAGGTCGAGCATTTCTTTGCGATCTACAAGGAGCTGGAGGGGAAGAAGACGGAGATCCTCGGCTGGGAGGCGGAGGGTGTTGCGGAGATCGTGGAGAATTGCCGCGCACGCTATGACGCGGCGTTTCCTGCAGGTGCGACGTCGCAGCCGGGCGGAGGCTGAAACGAGAACGGCGCGGGCTCACGCCCGCGCCGTCCCCGAACCCTCAGCGGTAAACGCGACTACATACCCATCGTGTCGGACATC
The DNA here is from genome assembly GCA_035764935.1 of Longimicrobiales bacterium. NCBI lineage: Bacteria > Pseudomonadati > Gemmatimonadota > Longimicrobiia > Longimicrobiales > Longimicrobiales bacterium. The sequence continues at coordinate 8,071 of DASTYK010000078.1, forward strand.
ATGGTGTCCGACATCATCGTGTCGGCCATCATCGTGTCCATAGGCATCGGCGCCGGCGCAGGCGCAGGTGCCGGCGTGACCTCCTCGACGGGCTGCACTTCGACGTCCTCCTCACCGCCAGCGCAGGCAGCGAACGCGAGAACTGTCGATGCGGTGATAACCGAGAAAAGCGAGCGCTTCATGTACCCACCTCCGATGAGGGTCCGGTGTTTTTGGTTGCCACGCGGATGCGTGGCAGGGAACCGGGTCGCCGTTCGCTCTCCGTCGACCCGGCGGTGCTCCCCGAGAGGAGACACTGTTGCCGATATTGCAGGGTTCGTTCCAGCGAGTCAAGAAAGCTGATCCCTGCGGCCTGGCCGGCCGGTTCCGCCGCCCGCGGCACGCTCCATGAATTGAGGGGAAGCGGACGTTGAAGCCGGGGAAGCGAGATGAATCTGATCGTGCTGGTTGTGCTGTACCTGGTCCTGGTTTTCGTTGTGCCGCTGGCACTCAGCGGGGCGATTGGCTGGCGCGGGCTGCCGCGGGGGCGGCGTTGCACCGGCTGCGGGTCGGAGACAGTGCCGTTGCGCGCGCGGGGGGCGGGTCTCCTGTCGCGCCTGTTGCCGGGCTCCACGCTGGAGAAGCGCTGGTGCATGCAGTGCGGCTGGACGGGACTGGTGCGGCTCCCCCGAGGCCGCCTGCCACGCGTTCGGCGGACCGTCAACGCCCCGGCCGCGCTGGGCCCGGCCACACGCACACTGAGCGTGCGGACCCTGAGCCTGGATGGTGGCAGCTACCGCGTGCTGCTGCAGTGCTGGCAGCAGGCGGGCGGGCACTATGGACGGCTGATGTTCGTGGATCCCGTCGGCCGGCTCTGGCTGGACAGCGTGCAGCCGATCGGTGGGTTGAGCGTGGATGATGTGGTGCGCCAGGCGCGCGACCTGCCCGTGCCGCTGCTGGCGTCGCGGCTGCGGCACGTGGCGCAGCGGTAGCGGTCTCGCGCGCGGCTACTCCAGGCAGCCTGCGGCGCGCGCCGCATCTTCGAGCAGTCTGCGCCGGCCGGGATAGCGCAGCTTCCGCAGCGCATCCTTGAGGCTGAGCCAGGCATACTCGCTCGCTTCCGCTTCGGCAATCCGCACATCGGTGCGCGTCGCCTCCGCGAGATAGTAGGTGACTTCCTTGCGGATCAGCGTTCGCGGCTCGTTCTCACCCGTGGTGAACCGGTACTCCTCGCGCCGCTCGAACCCCGGCACGAGGCGGACGTCGGCGTCGGTCAGCCCGGTCTCCTCCTGCAGCTCGCGCATTGCGGCCTGCTTCAGTGACTCCCCCTCGTCGACGCCTCCCTTGGGGAACTCCCACAGCGGACGCTTGGTCAGGCGCGAGAGCACGAGAAGAAAACGGCAGCCGCGATCATCGCGATGGAAGACGATGACGCCGGCCGATACATCGTGTCGATAACGCACTCCGCCTCCGCCGCAGGATGTGCGGCCAGCCGCGACCGCACGCTGCGCGGAAGGTCGCGAATCCATCGCATGTGTCAAGGAACGGGGGTTGCATGGCCTGCTCCCCACGATGAACGCAGCCGCAAACGATCCGGGCTACTCCCGCATGCGTCCTCTCCGTCCCGTGCGCGACCTGGCCGGCATCCTGGTGCGCGACGCGAGCGGTCTCGCGATCGGCTCGATCTGGGGTGCACTCGCCGATGCGCGAACCGGGCTCATCCGCTACGTCGACATCTCGCTGTCGGACAGAAACCGCCATGTCCTGGTACCCATCGGGCACGCACGCCTGCGGTCGCGTGAAATCGATGCGGAGGGGATGGACGCCGACGGGGTGAGCTCGAGGATCCGGACGGAGGACGTCGCGTCTGCGTACGAGCTGCGGCTGCGCGCGGCGCTGCTGGAGGAGCTGACCGCGATTCCGCCGTACACTCCCGACGCCCCGGTCGACGAGGAGTACGAGCACACGCTCGTGCGTGCACACGGCGAGCTCTTCCACGGGCAGCGCTACTATGCGCATCCCGCCTTCGACCACCGCGGCTTCTACGCGGGCGCTCATCCGCTCTCCCGCGATCACGGCCGCGGTATCGACAGTGGCCTGGAGCCGCTGCGCTCGCTGCACGGGTATCGCATTGCGCGGGAGGAGCCGGACGTGCGCGGATGGCCGCTCGTCGGCGCGGGCGGTGAGGAGCTCGGCATCGTCGACGACCTGATCGTGGACGTCGACGCCGGCCAGGTACGCTACCTGGCCGTGCGCCACCAGGTGAACCGTGTGCTCCTGCCCATCGGATTCCTCACGCTCGACATCGACCAGTCCCGCGTCCTGGCGCCGGCACTGCTCCCTGACGACCTCCTCCAGCTGCCGGCCTGGAACGGCGGCACCGTAGAGCGGCCGGAGGAGGAAGACGTGCGCGACGCGCTCGACGACGTCTTCCGCGGCACACGCCGCTACGAGCTGCCGGACTTTCAGATGGTCGACGAGCGCGACGTCATCGGCGCCGTCGACTGATCCCTGACGCCCGGCGCCAGGGTCGCGCGCATTCAGATCAGGGTGCCTGCTACGCCGCCTTCCGTTTCCCACGCATCGAACAGCTCGGCCGCGGCAAGTCCGTGAGGCGCTCCGGCCGAGCGCTGTCGTGCAACGAGCCAGGCGTGGTCGGGCCAGCCGACCCGCTCGCGATAGTAGCCCGCGAGCTCCAGCGCACGGTCCTGGACGGCAGTGATGTCTATGGCGAGCTCCGGCAGCGTCGAGTGCGGCTCGCGCAGCGTGAAGACCGGGCAATCCCCACGGTGTGGCTCGAGTGGCGCGACCGCGCGGCGCATCCGTGCAATCGTGAGTGCGGCCCGCACGATGTCTCCCGTCGCCTGGTGATCCGGATGGCGCATGCCACGCTGCCACGCCTGTCCCCACGTGACGACGGCGTCCGGCCGGATGTCGGCGATCTCGCGTGCAACACGGTACGTCGCGTCGGGCGTGTAGTGCACGCGTGTGTCCGGGAAATCCAGCAGTCGCACATCCGCCGCGCCCACGACCGCCGCCGCCTCGCGCGCGTGCGTCGCACGACGCCGCCCGATCTCCTCCGGCGGCAACTCGCCGAGCGCCTCCGTCATCTCACCGCGCGTCAGGAACAGCATCACCACGCGATCGCCGCGCGCCGCGTGCGCGGCGATCGTGCCGGCGCAGCCCACTTCGTCGTCCGGATGCGACAGCGCTACCAGCAGCGTCTTCACGACGTGTCCTCCCCTCCCATTGCTCCTGCAGTATGATCCCGGCGCGCGGAATATGCGTGGCTGATTGACTTGTGTATACAATCCCGACATGTTACCCACTTCATGGAACTTCAGCTTGCAGTTTTCTGCGACGAGGCCCACGAAGCGGCCGATGGTCGTCTGGATCTTGTCGGCATCTTCGACGAGCTCGCGGCACCGGGCTTTCCGGCCATGCAGGACCGGATGACGGTCGCGCTCGTCGTGGAGTGGTCACCCGACGAAGCCGGCCAGCAGCCGCTGCGGGCGGACCTGGTCGGTGATGACGACACGCGCGTCCTGACGATCCAGGGGCACACCGAGGTGCATGCGCCTGCGGATCCGCGGCGGCCGGCGCGTACGCGCCTGATCCTGCCGCTCGAGCGGGTAATCTTCCCGCACGAGGGGCGGTATCACCTCGACCTGGTCGCCGGAGGTCAGACGACGCGCGCCTGTTCCCTGTTCGTCCTGGAGCACGGCCGGCCGGCGTGAACCCGGACCGGGTGGACGGGTATGACTGCCCGACCATTGCCCCGACGATCTCCGATAGCAGGGTGACCGTTCCGTGGAAGAAACACGCGAACCGCTGGGTGCGGACGACGTCGTGCGCCTGCTCTCGGCGCTTTCGGACGTCAATCGATATCGAATCGTGGACCTGCTCGCCGGTGCCGGAGCCGAATTCACCTGCGGTGCAATTGCGCGCCGACTCGGGCTCTCGCCGTCGCTGCTGTCCCATCACCTGTCGGTGCTCGAAAGTGCCGGCGTGATAGATCGACGGAAGGACGGTCTCTGGACCCTGAACCGGCTGCGGCGCGAGGAGCTGTGTCGCCGGCTCGGTGCCATCCAGGAGCTGCTGCAGCGCGCGTCCGACGACGCCCTGCCCGACTCCGCCGCCCTTCCCGGTTGACCCGACCCTTCCAACAGACCGGAGTAGCACTGTGGCAGACGAGAAGACCGGACGTCGCGGCATCCCGCTGCATACCAAGATCCTCATCGGCCTGATCGTCGGCGCCGTTGCGGGTGTCACCTCCAACTACCTCTGGCGCGACGCGCCCCAGCTGCTCTGGATCGTCGACAACATCGCGAACCCCGTCGGACAGATCTTCCTGCGGATGCTGTTCATGGTGGTCGTGCCGCTGGTCTTCACGTCGCTCGCACTCGGCGTGGCCGGTCTCGGCGACATCCGCAGCCTCGGCCGCATCGGTGGCAAGACGTTCGGCTTCTTCGTCCTGACCACCGCACTCGCCGTCACGCTCGGCCTCCTGCTCGCCAACGCGGTCAGGCCGGGCGATTACCTCGATCCGGTCGTGCGCGAAGGGCTGCTCGAAGCCTACTCGGGCGACGCCGCGAGCCGCATCGAGACTGCGGAGACCACGGAGTTCGGCGTCAACACCTTCGTGAACATCGTACCGCGCAATCCGCTCGGCGCCGCGTCGAGCGGTGACATGCTCGGGCTGATCTTCTTCACGGTGGTGTTCGGTGTCGCGCTCACCCGCGTGCCGCCCAAGCTCGCACAGCCGGTGCTCACGTTCCTGGAGGGCTTCGGCCAGGCCGTGATCGTGATGATCGGCTTCGCGATGAAGCTCGCGCCGATCGGTGTGACCGGTCTCATCTTCGCCGTGACCGCACGCTTCGGCCTCGATGTGCTGGGCTCCCTCAGCGCCTACGTGCTGATGGTGCTCGCCGGGCTGACGATCCACCTGGTGTTCACTCTGGGCGGGCTCGCGAAGTTCCTGGGCGGCATACCCATCCGCAGGTTCTTCAGCGGCGCGCGTGACATGATGATCACGGCGTTCTCGACGTCCAGCTCGAACGCCACCATGCCGACGACACTGCGCACCGCACAGGAGGAGTTCGGCGTGCCGCGCGAGGTTGCCGGTTTCGTCGTTCCGCTCGGCGCTACGATGAACATGAACGGCACTGCCCTCTTCGAGGGTATGACCGTTCTCTTCCTCGCCCAGGTCTTCGGCCTCGACCTCTCGCTGACCGCCCAGCTCATCGTCGTGATCATGTCCGTCATCACGGCCATCGGCGTGGCGGGCGTGCCCGGCGGCTCGATCCCGCTGCTCGTGATGGTGCTGGAGATGGTCGGCGTCCCCGGCGAGGGCATTGCCCTGGTGCTCGGCGTGGATCGCATCCTGGACATGGCCCGTACGGTGCCGAACGTGACGGGCGACCTGCTGACGTCGATCGTCATCACCCGCAGCGAGGGCCTGCCGCTCGTGCCTGCGACGGCTCCGGATTTCTCCGACGAGGCAGCCGTCGAGGTAACACCACCGGTGATCGTGGATCGGCCGCCGCAGCCGGGTGTGCAGGCGGGGCTGTAACGGCTTTTCTACCGCAGAGAGCGCAGAGGACGCAGAGAACGCGCTGAAGGTTCAATAGCGAGCGGGATGCTTCGAAGGAAGCATCCCGCTCCTGTTTTTTCAGACTTGCATCATATGCGTGCAGATCAGAGCCACCGCGAAGCTGTCGCTCGAAAACCAAGCTCAGAAAAACCTCAGCGTCGTTCGCTGCGTCCTCTGCGCTCGACAAAAGAACGCCGCGGACGACCCTTTACCCGGGAATCCCCGGCTCCGTCATCCCCTTCGCGTCCAGCACCTTCTCCAGCTCTGCTTCCGGCAGCACGCCGCGCTCGCGCGCGACCTCGCGCGCCGTCTTCCCCTCCTTGAACGCATCCTTGGCAATGGACGCGGCAGCATCGTAGCCGATGGACGGAGCCAGCGCGGTGGCGAGGGAAAGGTTGCCCTCCAGCAGCTCGCGGATGCGGTCCTCGTTCGCAACGATCCCGTCCACGCACTTCTTCGCGAGCACTGTCGAGGCGTTGGCAATGAGCGAGATGGACTGCAGCAGCGCGTACGACATGCCGGGCATCATCACGTTCAGCTCGAAGTAGCTGCCAAGCCCACCGACCGTGATGGTGGTGTGGTTTCCCATGACCTGTGCGGCGACCATGGTGACCGCCTCGGGGATCACGGGGTTGACCTTGCCGGGCATGATGCTGGAGCCGGGCTGGATCGCCGGCAGCGTGATCTCGGCCAGCCCGGCGCGCGGACCGCTCGCGAGCAGGCGCAGGTCGTTGACGATCTTGGTCAGCGACACGGCGATCGTGTTCAGCGCGCCGTGCGCGTACACGATGGTGTCACGTGTGGCCTGGCGCTCGAAGTGGTTGGTCGCCTCCCGGAACGGCACGCCGGTCGCCGCCTCGAGACGCGCGATCGCCTTCTTCGCGAAGTCCGGGTGCGTGTTGATGCCCGTGCCGACCGCGGTACCGCCCAGCGGCAGCTCGGCCATGTCGTTGATCGCCTCTTCCACGCGACGGATCCCGTGGCGCACCTGCGCGGCGAACCCGCCGAACTCCTGGCCGAGCCGGACCGGCGTCGCATCCATCAGGTGCGTGCGGCCGGACTTGACGATGCCGTCGAACTCACGCGCCTTGGCGAGCAGTGAGGATTCCAGCGTTTCCAGCGCCGGGATCAGCGTCCGGCGCATCGCGACGCACGCCGCCACCTGCATGGCCGTCGGGATCACGTCGTTGGACGACTGTCCCGCGTTGACGTGGTCATTGGGGTGAATCCCCTTCGAGCCCGTCCGGGCACCGCGGATCTGCAGGGCACGGTTCGCGATCACCTCGTTCGCATTCATGTTCGTCGAGGTGCCGCTGCCCGTCTGGAAGATGTCGATCACGAAGTGCGCATCGTGCTGCCCGGCGATCACCTCATCGGCGGCGCGCACGATGTCGCTGGCCAGCGCTTCGTCCAGCAGCTTCAGCTCGACGTTGGTCTGCGCCGCCGCCTTCTTGATCATGCCCAGGGCCGCAATGAACTCCCGGGGAAAGCGCAGGTCGCTGATCGGAAAATTCTCCACGGCCCGCTGTGTCTGTGCTCCCCACAGCGCATCGGCCGGAACCTGCATCTCCCCCAGCGAGTCCTTCTCCGTCCGGTATTTCGTATCACTCATGGTGCCTCGATGTACACGTCATGGAATATCGCGAACAGAACGTCTGTTGCGTCGGCGTGAAACGCAGGTTGACCCGACCGGCGCGTGAAAACGAGCGCCTCACTTCCGCGGCGGCTGCGAGGGGCGTACCTCGATCCGGCTCGCCAGTGTGCGGGCCGGCGTCGCCAGCAGGTCCATCACGATGCGGGCGATGTCGCCGGCCTGCACGCGCCATTCGCCATCCGTCGAGCCGGATGGATGCGAGAACTCGGTCGCGACACTGCCGGGCATGATGCAGCTCACCCGTATGCCGTCGTAGCGAACCTCCTGCATCAGCGCTTCGCTGAACCCGATCAGACCGAACTTCGACGCATTGTACGCGGCGCCGTTCGGAAACGCATTCTTCCCCGCGAGGCTGCCGATGTTGATGACCCACGCTTCGCCGATCTTCTTCAGGTGCGGCAGGGCGGCATGGGTACAGTAGAAGGGGCCGTCGAGGTTGGTGCCGATCACGGCATCCCACGTGTCGACGCTCATGTCCGCGACCGGCGCGAAGGCGCCGATGCCGGCATTGTTGACGAGGATGTCCAGCCGGCCGAGCTCGCCGACGGTGCGCTCGACCAGCTGCGCGCAGCTCGTCGCGTCACGTACGTCGCATGCGATACCGAGCGCGCGTGTACCGGTGCGCTCCGCGATTGCGGCCGCCGCCTCCTCACAGTCGGCCTGCTTGCGTGAGGTGACCGTCACCTGTATGCCCGCTTCGGCGAGCGCCTCGGCAATCGCACGGCCGATTCCGCGCGTCGCACCGGTCACGATCGCCACTTTCCCGTTCAGCTCTGCCATGGCACCCTTCCCTTCGCTGCGTTCCTGTCGAGCGGCAGTGTAATTGATTCATGTGCCGCGTCGCCACTACCTTTGGCGGCCATGGAGCTGCAGGACCGGATCGCCCTCGTCACCGGCGGCGCGCATCGCGTCGGCCGCGCCCTCGCGCTCGCGCTCGCACGCGCCGGCTGCGACGTCGCCGTGCACTACAACCGCTCTGGCGACGACGCCGACCGGACGGTCCGCGACATCGAGGCGCTCGGTCGCCGCGCGTTCCCCGTGCAGGCGGACCTGGGCGACGCGGATTCGGCGGGCCCGCTGATCGAGGAATCGGTGCTGGCGCTGGGTGCTCTGGACATCCTCGTGAACAGCGCGTCCCTGTTCGAGCGCGCGGCCGTGGCCGACATCGACGTGGAGGCGTGGGATCGCGTGCAGGCCGTAAACGTCCGCGCACCGTTTCTGCTCAGCCGCGCTGCCGCACCGCATCTCGCGCGCCGTCGCGGCAGCATCGTCAACATCGCGGACCTCTCCGCACTGCAGCCGTGGCCTTCGTATGCGCATCACGCCGTTTCCAAGGCAGGGCTGGTCCACCTGACGCGCGTGCTTGCGCGTGCGCTCGCGCCGGAGATCCGCGTCAACGCGATCGCCCCCGGCACCGTGCTGCCGCCCGAGGACGGGAATGCCGAGGAGGGTCACCAGCGTCGCCTGCTGGACGTCCAGGGCTCACCGCAGGACGTCGAGCGCGCCCTGCTCTACCTGGCGACCAGCCCCTTCGTGACCGGGCAGGTGCTCGTCGTCGACGGAGGCAGGATCCTGCTGTAGTCGACCCTGCGGGGACTCGTGCCCGGAGGATCGGACGGCGCGCGCATCGCGGCCGGAATCCGGCCGCCGCATACCACGACCGCACACCTCCAGCCGTGGAAGGATGCCGCCGCAGCGGTGTAACAGGCCGACATGCTGAAACGCTTCCTGGTGGTGCTGCTGCTCATCGGCGTGCTCGGCGCGGCTGGCGTCGGGCTCATGGCCGCGCCCGCCTGTCCGCCGATCGACGATTTGACCGGTTACCGCCCGCCCCAGGCGACGCGCGTCTTTGCGATGGACGGCACCCGCCTGGCCGACCTGTCGCCGGAGCGACGCACCCTCGTTGCACTCGACGATATTCCGGCCATCGTCCGTGACGGCTTCGTCGCGGTGGAGGACCGCCGGTTCTGGGAGCACGGCGGCGTGGACATCCGCGGCATCGGCCGCGCCGTCTGGCACAACGTGCAGGCCGGCTCGCTCGACGAGGGCTTCAGCACGATCACGATGCAGCTCACGCGCAACGTGTTCCCGCAGGAGCTGCCGCGCGGCGACCGGTTCCGCCGCAAGATCTGCGAGGTGCGCATGGCGGGGGCGGTCGAGGACGCGCTCGGCAAGCCGCGCGTGCTGGAGCTGTACGCCAACCAGGTGTACATGGGCCGCGGCCTGTACGGCGTGGAGGAGGCGGCGCGCGTGCTGTTCGGCAAGCCGGTCGCGCGCGTTACCGCGGCGGAGGCCGCGCTGCTGGTAGGCCTTGTCAAGAACCCCGAAGGCTACAATCCGCGGGAGCATCCGGCGCGCGCCATCCGCCGGCGCAACGTGGTCCTCGACATCTTTGCGCGCGAGCGGCTGATCTCTCACGCGGAGGCAGACGCAGCGAAAGCGCAGCCGCTGGATCTCGCACCGCCGCCCGAAGCACGCGCATCGGCACCGTGGGCGGTTGCTGCAGTACGGCGCGAGCTGAAGGACCTGGTGGGAGCGGATGCGGACGTGCGCGGCCTGCGCGTCTACACCGCGATCGATCCCGCACTGCAGGCGGCGGCCGAACGGGCGCTGCTCGCCCAGATCGAGCGGATCGAAAGCGGCGCCTTCGGCCGCTGGCCGCACGAGACCCCGCCTGCGGGCGAGAAGCTGAAGCCCGCGAGCGGCAATGGCTCACCGTACCTGCAGGGCATGATCGTCGTGCTCGACACCAGGACGGGTGAGGTGCGCGCACTGGTCGGCGGCCGCGACTTCACCCACTCCTCGTATGACAGGGCACTGCTCGCCCGCAGGCAGCCGGGCTCCGCCTTCAAGCCGATCCTGTTCGCCGCTGCGCTTCAGTCCGGCATGGGTGCAAGCGACAGGATCGATGCGACGTCCGTGAGTGTCGCGCATCGCGCCGGCGTCTGGTCACCGGTCGACCTCGCCCCTGACACGCTCTCCCTCGTGTCCATGCGCGACGCCCTCGCACTGTCGTCGAACAATGCCGCGGTCCGCATCGGCGAATGGGTAGGCCCGCAGCGCGTGATCCAGACCGCACGCGCGCTCGGCATCACGACCGACATCCCGCCCTACCCCTCGATCACGCTCGGCTCGGCCGAAGTCATCCCCACCGAGTTCGTCGCGGCGTACGCCGCGCTCGGCAACGGCGGCTTCCGCGTGAAGCCGACGCTGATCACACGCATCGAGGACGCGCAGGGGAACGTGGTCTGGCGTGCGCCGCTCTCCCGCGCCCACGCGGTTGATGACGACGTCGCATTCATCACGACGAGTATGATGGAGGACGTGATCGATCGCGGGACGGCGAGCGTGATCCGCGAGCGCGGCTTCGCGCTGCCCGCCGCAGGCAAGACGGGCACGACGAATGACGCGAAGGACGTCTGGTTCGTCGGCATGACACCCGACCTCGCCGCCGGCGTGTGGCTCGGCTTCGATCAGCCGAAGCAGATCGCGCCCTGGGCCTTCGGCGGAAACCTCGCCGCACCCGTGTGGACCGACGTCATGCGCGCCGCATACCAGTCGCGCCCCGCACCGGCCGGATGGCTGCCCCCCGAAAGCGTCGCGCAGGTGCCCATCGATGCCGTCACCGGCTACCTCGCCACCGGCAACTGCCCGCCGGAACAGGTGCGCATCGAGTACTTCCGCGCCGGCTCCGTTCCCCGCGAGTATTGCCCGCTGCATCCCGAAAGCGCGGCAGAGCGTGCTCTCGACCGGCTGCTGCGCGGGCTCAAGAGCATCTTCTAGTTTCGTTCAACCACCGAGAACACAGAGATCACGGAGAACGAATCACTGAGAACGAAGTTGTTGGCGTTCGCCAGGAAGCGTCCACGCGCAATCCAACAACTGTAATTCCGTTCTCAGTGAAGAATCTCCGTGATCTCTGTGGTAGACGGTAGACGAATAAGGCCTATCCGGCCGATGCAGCCTGGTCCACCGGTGCCTCGGCCGTTTCCAGCACCGGCGATTCACCAAGACCATGGTGCGCGAGCCAGCGCTCGGCCTCGAGTGCGGCCATGCAGCCGGTGCCGGCGGCGGTGATCGCCTGGCGGTAGAAGTCGTCCATGACGTCACCGGCTGCGAACACGCCCGGGATGTCGGTCGCCGTGCGCCATGCGTGGGGCAGCTTGATGTAGCCATGATCCGTGAGCGGCAGCTGTCCATTCAGGAACTCTGTCGCAGGCTTGTGGCCGATCGCGACGAAGAGCCCGCCCAGCTCCAGCTCACTGCGCTCGCCGGTCACCGTGTCCTCGATGCGGACGCCCTCGATGTCGTCGTATCCGAGCACCTCGACGACCCTGGTGTTCCACAGCACGCGGATCTTGGGATGGGCGAGCACGCGGTCTGCCATGACTTTGGATGCGCGGAACTCGTCGCGGCGATGGATGACGATGACCTCCTCCGCGTACTTGGTGCAGTACAGCGCTTCTTCCATTGCCGTGTCACCGCCACCGATAACGGCAAGCACCTTGTTGCGGTAGATCGGCAGCGCCGCGTCGCACACGGCGCATGCGCTCACGCCGCCGCCGCTCTGCGCGAGCCGCTCCTCGTTCGGCACGCCGAGCCACTTCGCCTGGGCCCCCGTCGCGATGATGACGGCGAGTGCTTCGACCTCACCGGAGTAGGTCGAGCGCAGCACGAAGGGGTGCGTACCGAGGTCGATGCTCTGCACGTTCTCGGTCAGCACCCGCGCACCGAACCGGACGGCCTGTTCCTTCATCCGCTGCATCAGCTCCGGACCGGTGAGCTGCTCGGGGAAGCCCGGGTAGTTCTCGATCTCGGTCGTGGTCATGAGCTGGCCGCCCGGCAGCACCGTGCCGATCGGTTCGCCCTCGAAGACCAGCGGATCGAGGTTCGCACGCGCCGCGTAGAGCGCCGCGGTCCAGCCTGCCGGCCCGGACCCGATGATCACCAGTGTCTCTCGCTTGCGTTCCGTCATTCGTCGCATCCCGTGCTGTAGAGCCCATCCCTGCACCATGTTAGCCACCATGCCAAGGGGTCGCCACCAGCGGGAAATCTGGCCTTCGGGCGTCCGCGGCATTAACCTGAACCCATGTCGTCAATCGGAACCGGCTCGCCGACCGAGCAGGAAGTCGAGCGCCTGCTGTGCGCGCTCGAGGGAATCGCGTCTGCGCGCATCTCCGCGGACGGGTACGGGCGCATCACCGCGGTTCACATCCTGGCGGAAGCGGGGTTCCACCCCAAGCAGGTCGTGCGCAACATCGAGTCGGCTCTGAGCGCGGGACTGGGCGTCACCATCGACCGGCGTGTGGTCAGCGTCGCCCAGCTCCAGGATGGCGCCGAGCCGCCGGCGGGCGCTGCGACGCCGGCGGCCACGGCCAACGGCAATGGCGCCGTGAGCGCCGTGCCGGAAGCGCCGCGCGGCCGGCTGGTCTTCATGAGCTACGATGCCCGGACCCAGCCGAACAGCGAGACGCTCTGCCGCGTGACCGTCCGCCAGCACAAGGAAGAGTTCACCGGGTCGGCGACGGGGAGCAGCACGCCGCTCGGACGGGCGCAGGTCGCTGCGCGCGCACTCTTCAGCGCGATCACGGAGGGCCGGGAACAGGACAACTTCGTTCTCGACGACGTTGCCATCGTCTCGTCGCTCGGCCGCAGCTTCGTGCTCGTCGCCGCACACGGGCGTGATGGCCGCGAGCTGCTGCCGCTCACCGGCGTCGCGCAGGTCACCCGCGGTCCAGAGGAGGCGGCCATCCTCGCCGGGCTCCAGGCCGTAAACCGCTGGAACGGCCTCGACGACTGAGCAGCCCGCCGGAGATCCCATGAGACATTCCGCAGCGCGCAGCAGCACCCCGGCCGGCGACGGCTACGACGACCAGTCCGCGCGTCACAGCCGCGAGCTGAAGCTCGTTGCCGACCTCGAGCGACTGCCGGGCGTCGTCTCGGCCGCCGTCTGGCTCGACGACGCCGGGGCCGTGCGCGATGTGCGCATCACCGCCTCACCGGTCTCTCCGCGGATCATCGTGGCCAATGCCGCTTCGGCGGTGCTCCGGCGTCACGGCTTCGAGTGGGAGCCGGCCGCGATTCACGTGGACCACGCCCGCGCGCCCGCCGAGGACGCAGTCGCGCACGTGCCCGGCGTCATCGACGGCGGGGCTGCCGCCTCACGCTACCTGCTCCTGCACGAGCTGAGCATCGGCCGTTCCGCCGGTCACGTCACGATCGCGGTCCAGATCGGCTGTCGTGGCGAGGTCTTCCGCGGTGAGGCCACGGAGATGGATTCCGAGGCGGGCAGGATCCGCGCGGCCGTACGCGCTACGCTGTCGGCCGCACAGCGCGTCTCCGACGGAGTCGCGCTCGGGTTGGAGGCGACGTCCGCGCTCGACGTCTTCGGGCGCCGCTTCGTCGCCGTTTCCGTGGAGGCCGCCGCCGGCCGCCGCTTTACCACCCTCAACGGCTTCGTCGGCTTCGATATCCAGCGCTCCGTCGAGGAGGCCGCCATCCTGGCGACCCTGCGCGCTATCGAGCGCTGGATCGCCTGGTAGCACATCCGTGCGCGGACCCCACTGTTGGGGACGCACGCGAACAAAGTGAAACGGCTCCGCACCCGCGGAGCCGTTGTCGTTTCTGACCCGTCGGACCGCGCGTCAGCCAGCACCGGGAGGGCCCACGAAGCGTTCGACCTCCTGCACCACCCGCCGGGGCTCGACCGGCTTGGCAAGGTAGCCGTCACAGCCGGCCTGCACCGCCTTCTGCCGGTCCTCTTCCAGGGCGTGCGCGGTCAGCGCGATGATCGGGATGTCCCGCGTGCCGTCCTCCGACTTGAGCCGCTGGGTCGCTTCCCAGCCGTCGAGCTTGGGAATCGAGATGTCCATGAGGATGAGGTCGGGCAGGTGCTCGCGGGCACGGCTCACGCCTTCTTCGCCGTCGCGGGCTTCGATCACCGAGTAACCGACATGTTCGAGGATTGTCCGGTAGACGACGAGGTTGTCCTCATTGTCCTCGACCAGAAGGATAGTCTTTCGCGTGTTGCTCATGTCCGGCTCACGCCGCGAGGCACTCCATCAGCAGGGGTAAGGTCGACCGCATGGCTACACAATTCGTGCCATTTTGCGACGATCAGCCCGCTGCCGCTTCCGCCTCCTCGCGCTCCTTGAAAACCTTCAGGTTCGTGGAATGGCCCGGGTTGTACCGTGCCTTCGGGTCGATCTCGTGCACCGCGTGATTGACGGCCATTGCCGCCTCGCTGAAGCCGGTTGCGATCAGCTCCAGCTTGCCCTCGTACGTGCAGATGTCTCCGGCCGCATACACCCGCGGCAGGCTGGTCTCGAGCCGCTGGTTCACCCGGATCGAGTTCTTCTCGATCTCGAGCCCCCACGACGCGATGGGACCGAGATCCGGCTTGAAGCCGATCAGTGACAGGACGGCGTCGACCTCGAAGGTTTCTTCCTCGTCCGTGCGGTTGTCGAAGATGGTCACGGCGTGGACGCAGTCGTCGCCGTGGATCGCGCGCACCTCGCGGTACGTCAGCAGCTCGACCTCGCCGCTGGCGACGCACTCCTGCAGCTGACGCATCGACTGCGCATGGGCGCGGAAGCCCTCACGTCGATGGATCAGGATCAGCCGGCTCGCGCGCCCGCGCAGGTTGAGCACCCAGTCGACCGCGCTGTCGCCGCCACCGACGATGAGCACGCGCTTGCCCTCGTAATGCGCGGGGTCCTTGACATGGTATGCGACGCCGCGGCCGAGCAGCTGGTCATAGCCGGCACACTCGAGCACGCGCGGCGAGAATGCACCCTTGCCGCCCGCAATGAGGACCGCCTTCGTCGGGTACGACTCCCGGTCCGTGCGGACGATGTAGCCGTCGCCATCGGGCTGCAGCTCGAGCACCTGCTCCTCGAGGCGGACGTCCGCGCCGAACTGCAGCCCCTGGTCGATCAGCTGCACGGCGAGGTCACGCGCCAGGATGCGTGCAATGCCGCCGACGTCGTAGATGTATTTCTCCGGGTACAGCGCCATCAGCTGGCCGCCCAGCTCGGGCAGCGAATCGATGATGCGTGCGCTCGCCCCGCGCATGCCCGCATAGAACGCTGCGAACAGCCCGGTCGGGCCGCCCCCGATGATCGTGATGTCGCGTGCTTCCGCGCTCATTCCTGCTTCTGCTGCTCCTTCCCTGTGCCGGATCGGCGCGGACGTTAGCCGGGCGGTGCCGGCGGGCGCAACCCGCCGGCGTGGCCACGGCGCCGGGTTACAGCTCCGTCTCGATCTCGGTGTCGTTGTAGAGTGCCGACGCCCGGTAGCGCTCCAGCGCGCGCAACAGCGACAGCTTGATGAACACGGCCGCCGGCATGGCCAGCAGGATCCCCACGAACCCGAAGAAGTAGCCGCCCACCGAGAGCGCGAGCATCACCCAGACGGGATGCAGGCCGACCGACGAGCCCGTGATGCGGGGTCCGGTGATGGAGCCGTCGATGAACTGGATGATGGCGAATACGATGCCCGCCTTCAGCAGCGAGCCGAGGAAGCTGCCACTGAAGAGGGCGATGATGACGACCGGGATGACGGACGCAACCAGTCCGAGGTAGGGGACCAGGTTGAACACGCCCGCGATCGCGCCCACCAGGCCGGACAGCGGGAAGCCGACGATCAGCAGGCCGAGCCACGTGAGCACGCCGACGATCGAGGCGGCAAGGACCTGCCCGCGCAGGAAGCGCGACAGCAGCGAGTCGTACTCGCTGAGGAACGACACGATGCTCTCGCGGCGCGACGCGGGCAGCAGCTCCGTCGCGCGCTCACGCGCGCGGTCGAAATCGAGCAGCAGGTAGACGAGCACGACGGGCGTGACGACCAGGTATCCCACGACGGTCACGACGATGCCGACGCCGCGACCGAGCGTGTTCCAGCCGCTGCTCAGCAGCTCGTCCTGTCGCTCGCGGACGAATGCCGCGATGCGCTCGCCGTCGATGTCGCGCATGCGACTGGCCAGCGTTTCCTCGGCAAGGAACGGCACGTTCATGCGCTGCACGGTTGCGATCACGCCCTGCCACCAGCGCTCCAGGCGCTCGACGGCGACCGGCAGGTTGTCGATCAGCGCATCCAGCTGATCGGCGAGGGCGGGGATCCCGAAGATCAGTGCACCTGCGATGAGCGCGAGGACCGGCAGCAGCAGGATCGCGACCGCCGCCCCCCGGGGCACGCGGCGTCGCTCCAGCGCGTCGACGACGGGATCAAGGATATAGGCGAGGATGAACGCCAGGATGAAGGGGGCAAGCAGCGAGCCGAGCGTCGACAGGAACCAGAGGGCGATCAGCACCGTGGCGGCCACCGCGAGCAGGCGGTGGCGGCGCGTACCCGCGTACGGCAGCAGCAGCGTCAGCAGCAGCAGGTACAGCACGAACGGAACGAGGAGCCCGCGCACGGAGAACAGGAAGAAACCGCCGACCAGCAGCACGATCGCGGTGTACAGCGTCCGCACCTCAGCAGCGGTCTGACCCAAACCGTCGCGCATCATCGCACCACCTGTTGCAAGGAGACTCAGCTTGCCTGTTGCGGAAGCTCACCCAGGTGCATGCCGGCCGTGCGCAGCACCTCGCGCGCGTTCGCGTAGCTTACTATGCGCAGTGCATCCTCGATCCTGCGCCACGTGCATGCGGTGATGCCCTCGTCGTGCTGCGGCACGGGCTCGCCTCCGGCCGACTCCAGCAGGAAGAAGTGACAGAACTTGTGGATCAGCGTGCCGCGGTCGCGAAAGTACCAGTCGATCGTCGGAAGCTGCGTTACGACCTCGAGCGTGACGAGACCGGTCTCTTCCGCCACCTCGCGCAGCGCCGCCTCCTCCGGCGACTCACCGCCTTCGATGTGCCCCTTCGGCAGGCCCCAGTTCCGGTACGGATCGCGGATCAGCAGGAAGCGCGGCTCGCCCTGGAACCAGCGGAATACGACGCCGCCCGAGCTGGTCTCGATGCGCGCCGTGCGCGTGCTGCCGGACCGCCCGCTGCGGCGCGCACCGCGCTCAGGCATCGATCACCGCCTGCGCGATCTGCACGGCGTTGGTTGCCGCTCCCTTGCGCAGGTTGTCCGCAACGATCCACAGGTGCAGCGCATTCTCCAGGTCCGGATCCAGGCGGAGGTGGCCGACAAGGATGGAGTCACGACCGGCCACGTCGCGCGGCAGCGGATCGCTCGCCTCGTCGCACACGATGATGCCGGGCATGCGCGCGAGTGCGGCGCGTGCGTCGTCGCGGCTGATCGAACGGCTCAGCTCCACTGTTGCCGAGATGGCGTGACCGACCTCGACCGGCACCCGCACGCAGGTCGCGGCGACCGGCAGCTCGGGCAGGTCCAGGATGCGGCGCGTCTCCATGCGGATCTTCCGCTCCTCCTCGTTCCAGCCATCCTCGCCGCGGGGGCCGATCCACGGGATGACGTTGCCATCGATCGGCGCGACGAACGGGCTCTCTACCCGCTCACCGCTCCGCTCGCCGCGCAGGGCCGCGATCCCGGCTTCCCCTGCACCGGAAACGGACTGGAACGTCGTTGCGACGACCCGGCGCAGCCGGACCCGGCGCCGGATGGCCTCCAGCACGACGACCAGCTGGATGGTCGCGCAGTTCGGGTTCGCGATGATGCCCCTGGGTCGCTGCGCTGCGGCGGCAGCATTGATCTCCGGTACGACGAGGGGCACCTCCGGGTCGGTGCGCCAGGCACTGGAGTTGTCGATCACCACGGCGCCCGCCTCCGCGGCCACGGGCGCCCACTCACGACTGCGCTCCGCGCCGGCGGAGAAGAGCGCAATCGCGCAGCCCGCGAACGCGTCGGCCGCCGGCTCGCGCACCGGCCATTCCCGACCGCGAAAGCACACGGACGCACCGGCAGAACGCGCGGACGCCAGCGGCACCAGCTCGTCGACCGGCACGTCCCGCTCCTCCAGCACCTTCAGCATGGTACGACCGACGGCGCCTGTCGCGCCGAGCACAGCCACCTTCATTGCGACTCCGTGCCGAGACCAAACGCACGGTGCAACAACTGCAAGGTCCGATCCTCGTCGGCGGTGCGCACGAGGAAGGTGATCGAGATCGAGGACGTCGAGAGCGCGAGCACGTCCACACCGGCTTCGACGAGCACCTGGAACGCCCGCGCGTACACGCCGGGCGTGCCGTGCATGCCGCTGCCGACCAGGGCGACGCGGCTCAGGCCCGTTTCCGTCTCGAGCTGCTCCCCGCCCTGCTCCTCCAGCAGTGCATGGCAGATCCCGCGCGCCTCGTCGAGCTGGTCGCCCTCGTCCACCGTCACCTGGATCTGCCGCCGACCGTCGGGCCGGTCGAAGAAGTTGACGAGGTCCACGCTGATGCCGCGCGCCGCCAGGCGGTTCAGCAGTGTTGCCACCACGTTCATTCCCGCGGGCACCCCACGCAGTGTGATCCGTGCATTGCCGCGCTCGCTGGCCAGGCCGGTCAGCGCGAGCTCCTCCATCACGTGGGACCTCCGGGTGATCAGTGTTCCATGGTAGCCGGGGTCGTCGCGGAACGAGCTGCGGACCCGGATCGGCACGTCGTAGCGCGCACCGATCTCGACGGCGCGCGGGTGCATGACCTGTGCGCCCGCCGTGGTGAGCTCGATCGCTTCCTGGTAGTCGATCTGCTCGATCAGCCGTGCATCGGGGATCCGGCGCGGATCAGCGCTGTAGATGCCGTCGACGTCCGTGAAGATCTCGCAGCGGCCGGCACCGAGCGCCGCGGCCAGGGCCACTGCGGTCGTGTCCGAGCCGCCGCGCCCCAGTGTGGTGACCTCGCGCGTGCGGCTCACGCCCTGGAATCCCGCGACGATCACGACCCTGCCCTGCGCGATCTCCTCGCGCACCCGGGTCCCTCGCACCTCCGCGATGCGCGCCACCGTGTGCGCCTCGTCGGTGATGATCGCCGCCTGTGAGCCGGTCAGGCTGACCGCATCGCAGCCGCAGTCGCGGATCGCCATCGCGACGAGGGACATGGCAATCCGCTCGCCGGCCGTGAGCAGCATGTCGAACTCGCGCGGATGCCGCCGCCGCGCGTTGCCGGTCACCTGCTCGGCCAGCGCGGCCAGGTCGTCCGTCGTGTCGCCCATGGCGGAGACCACCACGACGACGTCGTTGCCCGCCTGCTTTTCCCGCGCGACGCGCTGCGCGACGCGGCGGATCCGTTCCGGCGTGCCGACCGACGTGCCACCGTACTTCTGGACGACCAGCGCCACCTAGAAGACGCGCAGGTTGATGTACTTGCGCGGATTGCGCTGCAGGTCCTCGAGCAGTGCCTGCAGCTCCGAGTTCGCTTCCACCAGGGAGAGGTACAGTGTCGAGTCCTGCATCAGCAGTCCGAGCGTGCCGCGCCCCTCCTGCATCCCGTCGGCGAGGGAGCTCACCGCGACCAGCGTCGTATCGAGCCGGGCAGCCACGCGCTCGAACTCCCCCGACATGCGCAGCAGCTCCGCCGTCAGCGAGTCCGTGTTGGCCGTTGTCCCTTCGACATTGCCGACGATCGCTTCCAGCCGCCCGCCGCCGATCGCACCCTCCACCTCGGCGAACGTGCGCTGCACCGTCGCCGCCGCAACGCCGAGCGTCTCGGAGGTCTGGCGCAGGTTCGACGCGACGTCTTCGATCGCGGTCTTCTGGCTCGCCATCATCGCATTGAGCTGCTCGCTCGCGACCTGGACGTTTTCCACCACCCGGCGGATGTTGAGCGCGGTCTCCTCCGTGAACGCGATCTCGAACCGATCGCTCAGGGTGCGCAGGTTCTGCGCGATCTCATCGCCGACCGCGGTGAGCTGCGACATGTCGGGCAGCGAGTAGCCGGGCAGCACGTCGGCGGTCGGCGACTCGAGGTACTCGTACTGCGGGTACGTGGCACGGGGCAGGATCTGCGCCTGCCAGTCGCCGAAGAACGACTCCGCCGAGAGCACGACGACGGGGTCCTCCGGCAGCCGCACGCCCTCCGCGATCGTCATCGTGATGAGCACGGCCTGTCCGTCGGGCTCCAGCTCGACGGACTCCACACGCCCGATCGGGACGCCCCGCAGCTTCACGTCGTTGCCCTTCATCACCGCGCCGATGGTGCGGAACCGCGCCCGGATCTCCTGCTCCTCGGCGCCCAGCACCGTGCCGCGCAGGAAGATCGTGCCGAAGATGATGAGCAGGATGCCGGCCAGAATGACTGCGCCGACCAGGACATCGTTGCGTCGTCTCACGCGCCTGCCTCCTGGGCCAGCTCCGGCCTGCCCTCGATGAATCCCTTCACGACCGGGTCTTCCGTCGCCCGGATCTCCTCCGGCGTGCCCGTCTGCCGGATGCTGCCCCTGTGCAGCATGGCAACACGGTCGCCGATCCGGTACGCGCTCGTCATGTCGTGCGTCACGACAATGCTCGTCACACCCAGCTCCTCGTTCATGCGCAGCACGAGCCGGTCGATCACCGTGGTCGTGACCGGGTCCAGCCCGGTCGTCGGCTCGTCGTAGAGCAGGTACTTCGGCCGGGTCGCGATCGCGCGTGCGAGCCCCACCCTCTTGCGCTGCCCGCCTGACACCTGCGCGGGCAGACGGTCCTCGAAGCCCGCCATCTCGACGCGCTCCAGTGACTCGCGTACACGCTCCTCGATCTCGTCCTCCGGCATGTCGGCGCGCCGCAGTCCCATCGCAACGTTGTCGTACACGGTCATGGAGTCGAACAGCGCGGCGAACTGGAAGACGTAGCCGATGTTTCGCCGGAGCGTGTGCAGCGCGTCCAGCTCCAGGGTCGCGACATTCTGTCCATCGACGGTGATCGTGCCCGCATCGATCTCCAGCAGCCGCACGATCGACTTCAGCATCACCGACTTGCCCGAGCCCGACGCGCCGATGATCACCAGTGTTTCGCCATCCTCGACCGCCAG
>DASTYK010000079.1 GCA_035764935.1 Longimicrobiales bacterium
CAATCCACACAGCAGGAGAAAACGAATACTTCAGAACACCGACATTCCGGAAGTACGTGATGCACATACAGCAATGGTCGAGGCGAATCGTACCCCTCCTCCTTCTCGCCGCCAGCTCACCCGCCGCCGCGCAGAGTCCCGACAGCACTGCAGTCGCTCGCTGGCTCACGCAGAACGCGATCCCGCTCGGCATTGCGACGCGGGACGCCGATCTCGATGATCTCGAGCCACTGCGCGCGGTGCTCTCGAACGTGCGCATCGTCGGGCTGGGCGAGGCGTCGCATGGTGCGAGGGAATTGTTCCAGGTGAAGCACCGACTCGTTCGCTTCCTCGTCGAGCTCATGGGCTTTCGTGTGCTCGCGATGGAACTCGATTACCCGGCGGCCAGGCACATCGACGACTACGTGCAGGGCCGCAGCGCCGACACGGATTTCCGGCTGAAGGTGTGGGACACGGAAGAATTCGTGGCGATGCTCGAATGGCTGCGGCAGTACAACGCCCGGCAGCCGGACTCTGCGAAGATCAGCATCATCGGAGTCGACGGTCAGGATCGCCGCACGGATGCAGCTTCTCTTGCCTCATACATCCGCCGGGTCGCGCCCCGGCGCGCCACGGACGTCGCTCAGCTTCTGAGCGACACGACATTCCCCGCGCGTCTCGACTCCACAACGAACGCCGAGCTGCAGCGCCGCTACGTCGACCTGTACATGTTCCTGCGCCTCAACGGCGCGCGGCTGATCAATGCATCGAGCCGCAGCGAGTACGAGGCGATGTGCGAGCTGGCACTCGCGTTCGTGCAGCCGGGCTACATCTACGCCAGCGACATCGACACCCGGCAGGGCCTCGCCCGGCGCGACAGCTACATGGCGGAGAACCTCCGCCGCGCGGTCGAGCGATCACGCCCCGGCACCCGGTTCATCCTGTGGGTACACAACGGTCACGTCGGGGCAGGCGACGACTACTTCCCGAGGCTCGGATTGCACCTGCGCGGCCTCTACGGCAGTGCCTACTACGCTCTTGGTCTCACGTTCGGGCACGGCGGAATCCAGGCCTGGGACCGCGACCTGGCACGACAGGGTCGGTTCGTGCTTCGTGCCTACCAGCTGGAGAATCCCGACGCAGGGTCGCTCGAGCGGTACTTCGCACAGACCGGACTCGAGCAGTTAGTGATCGACTTCCGGTCCGCTCCGCAGGGTGGCGCGGTCGCAGACTGGCTCGCCACGCGACAGGACATGCGCGGAATCGGAGCGGTCTATGGAGGAGACGACGATCCCGCCTCGATCGCGTCACGCGCGCCGGGCCGGGTGTTCGACGGCATGCTCTACATCGATACGGTGACCCGCGCCCGCCCGACGCCGCGCATGCGCGACGCCTACCTGGAAAACAACTGAGTTGGATCACCATCGGCCGCCCGCGCCGGTGATCGGACGCGCGCCTGGCGGTGGAGCTCGATCCCTTCGGCGTCATCACCACGCACAACTACGGCTGGCAGTGCTACATTGCCGGCGACATGGAGTGCGCGATCGAGCAGCTCGAGCGATCCGTCAACCTGGGGTTCTACCCCGGCGCCGCCCGCAGCCTCCGATTTGCGCAGATCGAGAATCGTGTACGCCGGTGGGGCTGCAGTAAAACGTCTGTCAACTCACGGAGCCCGTGTCGAAGAGATGGATTTTCCTGGCGGCAGCGCTCATCCTGCCCGGCCAGGCCGCATGCGCCGCACGCAGTGAGCCGGCACCGCACACCGCCTTATCCGGCTCAGTCGACCTGTCGTCCGCGGCACTCGACCGGCTCGGCAGTGCGCTGGGGGGGCTCGTCGATGCCGGCAAGCTCGCCGCCGTCTATGGCGTGATCACGAGCAACGGCGAAATCATCTATGAGCAGACCTTCGGCACGCGTGACCTCGGCACGCGCGAGCCGCTCGAGCGCGACGATATCTTCCGCATCTACTCGATGACCAAGCCGGTCGTCGCGGTCGGCATCCTCCGACTCGTCGACCAGGGGCGCCTCGGTCTCGACGACCCCGTGTCCAGGTACCTGCCCGCCTTCGCACGGGTGAAGGTCTTCCAGGGCGGCACCGCGGACGAACCGGTGCTGCGTGAGCCCGCCCGCCCGATCACGATACGCCAGCTTCTCAACCACACGTCCGGCCTCCCGTACGGCCTGACCGACAGTCCCGTCGACACTATCTTCCGGCGTGCACGGCTCTATGACGCCCAACACACGCTCCGGCAGTTCACGGACAGTCTCGCCCGCATTCCGCCGCTGTTCGAGCCCGGCACCCGCTGGAGCTACAGCTCGGGCCTGGACGTGGCGGGGCATGTGATCGAGGTCGTATCGGGCAGAACGCTCGACGTGTTTCTGGAAGAGGAGATCTTCGAGCCGCTCGGGATGCACGACACCGGCTTCCGCATTCGACCGGGGGATCGCGAGCGACTCGTCACCGTCTACACACCCGGCGCGGACAGTACCCTGCAGCCCCTCACGGAGGACGGCCTGCTCGCGATGTTCGAGCCGGAGGCGCGCTTCCTGTGGGGCAGCGGCGGCCTGCTCTCCACGCCACACGACTTCCTCCGCTTCGCCCACATGCTGCTGAACGGCGGCGCACTCGGCGACGTCCGGATCCTGCAGCCCGAAACCGTCGCACTCATGACGCAGAACACACTGCCGCCGGAGCTGACGCCCGTGTCGTATCCGACGCTGAGCGATTCCGCGTACGGGTTCGGCCTGGGCGTGGCAGTCAAGGTGAGAGCGACAGAGGCGGAGCCGAACGTACCGGTCGGGCTGTACCGCTGGTCCGGCTATCTCGGCACGTACTTCTGGGTCGATCCCGCGAACGACCTGGTCGCGATGGTGTGGACCCAGCTCTCACCCGGCGGCGCGTACCCGCTGCAGTCGGTCTTCCAGCAGCACGTCTACGGCATTCCCGACGCTGCCGTCGAAACGCCCGGGACTCCGTCGGAGCCGCCGGCGCGTTCGGCACAGCCATTCCGTTCGAGCATCCGCTTCGACCCGACGCTCATTCGACCAGGCGATTCGGTGGGAGTCCTGGTGCTCGACTCCATCGACGCACGTCCGACGATCGTCGACTCGCATAGTGATCGATTTCACGATCCACCGCGGCCTCAGCGACCAGGTCAACAGCGCCCGGTTCATCCGCTGACGCGCGTCGACGTAACGGCGAAGGTCAATGGCGCGCGAGCGGCACCCGCACCTCCGTCGCACACACGTCGCCCGGCCCCTCCGGCCCTCCCACCGTGACCCGCTCCCCGAAGTACTTCCGCTGGAAGTACAGCGCGACGTTGACCAGAGCGATCAGCACCGGCACCTCGACGAGCGG
This sequence comes from Longimicrobiales bacterium, assembly GCA_035764935.1. NCBI lineage: Bacteria > Pseudomonadati > Gemmatimonadota > Longimicrobiia > Longimicrobiales > Longimicrobiales bacterium. The sequence goes on from DASTYK010000079.1 coordinate 3,338, forward strand.
GCCGATCACCGCCGCGAACGCAGCGCCGTGCGCGATGCCGAACGTGCCGACCGCCACCGCGATCGCCAGCTCGAAGTTGTTGCTCGCCGCCGTGAACGACAGCGTCACCGTCTTCGAATAGTCCGCGCCGACCTTCCGACCCATGTAGAAGCTCACGAGGAACATCAGCACGAAGTAGATCAGCAGCGGGACCGCGATCCGCACCACGCCGATCGGCTGATCGACGATCGCCTTGCCCTGGATCGAGAACATCACGACGATCGTGAACAGCAGCGCGATCAGCGTGAGCGGCGAGATGCGCGGCACGAACTCGCCTGCGTACCACTCCTTGCCGCGCGCGCGTACCAGCAGGAAGCGCGTCGCCATGCCGGCCAGGAAGGGAATGCCGAGGTAGATGAAGACGCTCGTCGCGATCTCGCCCATCGTGATCTCGACCATCGTGCCCTCGAGGCCGAGCACGCGCGGGAGCACGGTGATGAAGAGATACGCGTAGACGCTGTAGAACAGCACCTGGAAGACGCTGTTGAATGCGACGAGGCCCGCCGCGTACTCGTGGTCACCTTCCGCCAGCTCGTTCCACACGATCACCATGGCGATGCAGCGGGCGAGGCCGATCAGGATGAGGCCGACCATGTACTCCGGGTAATCGCGGAGGAAGATCACGGCGAGCGCGAACATCAGCACCGGCCCGATCGCCCAGTTCTGCACCAGCGACAAACCCAGGATCTTCCAGTTGCGGAAGACGTCGCCCAGCTCCTCGTATCGCACCTTGGCCAGCGGCGCGTACATCATCAGGATCAGCCCGATCGCGATCGGCACGGACGTCGTACCGAAGCTGGTGCTCTCGTTCAGTGCACGAACGCCGTCCGGCCAGAAGTAGCCGGCGACCACGCCGAGTCCCATCGCGGCGAAGATCCACAGCGTCAGGTAACGGTCCAGGAAGGACAGGCGTCGTGCGACGCCGGTGTTGTGCGCAGTCATGGGGTCAACGGTTGTTGCGTGTTGCCTGGGTCGCCGCCGCGGGCTTCCCGCCAGTCTCCAGGTACTCCGCGAAATCGTCGGGCAGCTCGCTCGCGCGGATCGCGCGCGTTGCCCGCTCGATGTCGTACTCGACGCGCACGAACTCGACGTCGACAGCGTCACCATCCATGTCCAGCAGCACGTAACCCGCGCGCCAGTCGCCGTCCTTGGGTCGGCCGACCGAGCCGGTGTTCACGAAGTGCACCCCCTCGATCGTGCGGTGCCATGGCCTGTGCGTGTGGCCGAAGGCGATCACGTCGCCTGACTTTGCGCCCAGCGTATCGGCCATTTCCAGGCAGAAGCGGTCCGGCCGGTCTTCCGTCCAGTACACGGTGTTCAGCACGGGATTGCCGTGGACCAGGACCAGGCGTGGGCCGGCCATGTGCCCGCCCAGCGGCCGCAGGTCGATGCGGAAGGGCAGCCCGCCGAGGAACCGCTTCGTTTCCGCGGACGTGTGCGCGCGCGTCCACTCGTACGACAGGTGCGACAGTTCCTCCTGCCGCGCATCCTCGTACCTGCAGCCGCAGTGCTTGTAGTCCGTCGCGGTCGTGCTGTCGTAGTTGCCCGCCACACCGGCGATGCCGCGGCTGCGGACGAGGTCGACCGTTTCATCCGGCCATGGCGCGTAGCCGACGAGATCGCCGAGATGGTACGTCGCGCCGATCTCCGGGCGCGCATCGATGTCGGCGAGCACGGCTTCCAGCGCCGGCAGGTTCGCGTGCACGTCCGAAATCAGCGCGTAACGCATCACGTGCCTCCCGCCAGCTGGCGGACCATGGCTACCGACGACGACGGACACAGCTCACTGAACTCCGCCGACTGTTTCACCGCGTCCGATGCGGCGTCCCGCTCGATACGGACGAAGCCGTGGCGCGGGAAGAAGTTCTCGGCTGTCTCCGTGAGCAGGTAGACGGCGGAGAGCCCGTCATGCGAAGCGCGCTCGAGGATTTCGTCCGTCAGTGCGCCACCCAGCCCGCGCCCGCGCCAGTCGTCCGCCACGGCAACCGAGCGCAGCAGGCCGTCGGTGCCGTGCACCTCCAGGCCCGCCACGCCGACCACACGGCCGTCGTGCTCCGCGACGACGAACCGGTCGAACCACTCGTCCACACCGGCCACCGGCAGCTCCGCCTTCTCGAGGAGCGCCAGGACCGCAGCCAGGTCCTCCGGCCGCGTGGGCCGGAGGTTCGCATTCGCCTCGTGCATGGCGTCCCTCACCGGACTCACGCGCAGCAGCCGGGTGCGCAGCAGGCCGCTTCCTGCTTCGTCTCGCCGACGTTCGCCGCAGCCGGCTTCGTTGCGCGGACGAACGCCGCCATGATCTTCCCATCCACCGCGTCGCCGTATGCGTCGACGTCCAGTCCCGCCTCCTCCAGGAACGCACGCGCATCCTCCACGCGGTAGACACGCGTCGGCTCGACGGACGCATCCTCGAAGCCGGCTTCCGTCAGCAGCGCCTCGAACTGCGAGACCTCGAGTGCACCGGCGACACAGCCGACCCACAGCTCCATCGAACGCCGCACCTCCGCCGGCACCTCACCATTCACCACGACGTCGCTCACCGCAAACCGCCCGCCGGGCTTGAGCACGCGGAACGCCTCCCGCAGCACCTGCCGCTTGTCCGCCGACAGGTTGATCACGCAGTTCGAGATGATCACGTCCACGCTGTCATCCGGCAGCGGGATCTCCTCGATGTGACCCTTCAGGAACTCGACGTTCGTGGCGCCGACCTCCGCCGCGTTCTTCCGCGCCAGCGCCAGCATCTCGTCCGTCATGTCCAGGCCGTACGCCTTGCCCGTCGGGCCCACCCGCTTCGCCGACAGCAGCACGTCGATCCCGCCGCCACTCCCCAGGTCCAGCACCACCTCGCCGGCGTTCAGCTCGGCC
>DASTYK010000080.1 GCA_035764935.1 Longimicrobiales bacterium
CGGCTGTGCCGGGGTCTGCAACGCCACGTCGTCATGCGACGCCCGAACCATCCTACCTGCGGCCGTCACCTCCGGCCGCCGCAGCCTGCGCCCGGCGCGCGTCGCACCCAGGCCGTGCTCCACGAGCAGATCGCGCCGCGAGAGCCCGAAGCTGCGGTGCAGTGCACGGGCGGTCCGCGCCCATTCAACCCAGCGGCCTGTCGCGGCCAGCCAGTCGAGTCGCGGCACACCGAAAGAACGCGCGACTCTCCCGACACCCGTTCCCCGACGCTCGGCAAACGCACGCACCTCACGCTCGTACGTCGCCCAGTCGTCCCCGGCGAGCAGGTCGTCGAGGCGGCCGAGCCCGTGACTCACGGCCGAATCACCATCGAAGCCGTCGAGCAGGACACTGCACCCCGCATCCGCCGCCGCACCGAACATCGCCCAGTGCAGGTACAGGTTCGGCGCGCTGAACGGTTCGTGCAGCGTCTGCACGATACGGCGCGCGTCGGCCAGCGGACTGATGCGGTCGCCGCGCACCTCGTGCGCAGTGAGGCCACTGCCCTGCGTCACGGTCTCGATGTACCGGCGCTCGTCGATCAGCCGCAGCGCGTCGGGCGGCAGATCCGGGAACACCAGCGAGATGGTGTGCAGCGGCGCGCCCGCGTCGAGGAGCTGCCGCGCCATGCACACGATCGAGGAGGAGTCCAGTCCGCCGCTCAGCGTCGCCGCGGTCGGTCCCTGGTCGGCGAGGCGCGCATGCACGGCCTGCGCGAAGAGGTCGCGGAACGCCTCGGCATACTCCGCATCGTCGCGCAAGCGGATCTCCGATGCGACGTCCGGCTCCCAGTAGCGCTGCAGCGACAGCGTGGCCGGTGTGCGCAGCAGCCGGTGTGCGGCGGGCAGGCGCCGAACGTCCTGGTAGAACGTCCGCTCGCGACCTGCGTCCGTGTTCAGCAGGAAGTGGATGATGCGCTGCCGGTCGAAGGCGGCCGGCGCACCGCGCAGCTGCAGCAGCGTGCGCAGATCGAACGCGAAGCAGAAGCGGGTGTCCGACTGCAAGTAGTAGAAGGGCCGCACGCCCATCGGGTCACGCGCACAGAACAGGCTCTGCCGTGCGGGGTCCCACAGCGCGAATGCAAAGTCGCCGACCAGGTGCTCGGTGCAGCGCTCGCCCCAGCGCGCATACGCGGCCAGGATGAGATCGGCGTCGCGCATCGTGCGGTGCTCCTGAACGGACGACGAGCCCGATGCGGCGAACGCAAGATTGGAAGCGCCCGAGAACCCGGAAACGTCAGGCGATGAGCCGGAAGTGCCGGACGCTGGGCTGAAGTCGCCGACCGAAACGCCCGAACCGCCGAGCATCCGCCGCAGCTCGGCCGCATTGTCGATGCGTGCGTCCGCGAGCAGCATGCGACCGGCAGCATCGACGCGCAGCACTCCGTGCGACGACCCGTTCGCAAACGCAACGCGCCCCTCGGCGCGGACGGAGCCGGGCGTACCCGCGCCGGTCGCCCGGACCAGGACGTCGCATGCGCCCGCCTCAACGGGTGCATCCAGGCTGAAGATGCCTGCGATCGCGCTCACGCCGCGCATTCCATTATCGAGGGACCCGAGCGCTAGTTGACTTCGGGGGGTATGCGTTCGCGCGCGGCCATGGTCGCGCGGACGAGCAGCTCGGCCGGATCGACATTGGCTTCGTGCAGGTCGTTCACGCCGTACACGCCCGTGCGGATCCGCGGCACGACGGTGACGCCCCCGCGCGCGGCGGCCGCTTCACGGACTCTGCCCGCGAGAATCTGTGCGCCCTCGGCCGTGGTGTCGGGCGCGATGACGACGAACTCCAGCGGGCCGATGCGACCCAGTACGTCCGAGCCGCGCGTGAGCGACTGGAGCTGCGCAGCGATGGCGCGAGTCAGCTCGGCCGCCTCCAAGGCGTCCGCCGTGTCCGGCTCTTCCGGCGTGATCACGATGCACGCCAGCGGGCGATGAAAGCGGGCGGCGGCGGCGCCCATCTCGCGGACGCGTCGCACGACGCCGTGCCAGCTGTACAGTCCCGTCCCGGGATCCATCAGGTCCGCCTCGCGCATGCTGTCCATCTCACGCTTCGCAACGATGAAGCGGTCGAGCCGGAGCAGCAGCTCCTGCGCGTCGAAGGGCAGCGCCAGCAGGTCCCAGGCGCCGGATTCGAGAGCGTCGATGCGCTCCTCGCGACTCACGGGGCCGGAACGGTAGATGATCAGCGGAGCGGCAGGGGAAAAGTCGGGAGCGGCGCGCAACTGACGGCACAGCTCGAGGCCGTCCATGTCCGGCAGCATGCTGTCGACGAAGACGGCGTCCGGACTGGAGGCGCGTGCGCGCTCCACGGCCTGGCGGCCGTTGTACGCCCGCATGACGGCGTAGCCCTGGGGTGCCAGGATCGAATCGAGCGAGCGGGACGTCCACTCCTGCTCACTGACGATCAGTACAATCGGTGCTCGCGGCACAGGTGTTCCTGTTGCGCGGCCCGCCATGCGGACCGCTTCGGGACGCGTGCGCGTGATGCCTGTCAGTCGACAGGGACCATGCAAGTATGTCGGAGCGCCAGAAACCGCCGCGCTCCGGTCGCTCAGAAAATCCGCTCTGCCGCTATGAACGCCGTGCTGATCCCGGTCAGGATCATCAGCCCCGTCCGCCACCAGCCCTCGCCGGCGGTCCGCTGCGGGACGATGATGCCGTCGCCAGCCCGGATGCTGAGCTGGTCCAGCGTGCGCCCTTCCTGCATCGCGCGACGCAGGCGATCGCTGCTCCAGATCACCTGCCGGTTCCGCTCGATCCGGATCTTTTCCAGGTCCGCTTCCGCCGACGGCCCGCCGGCCTGCATCAGTGCATCCGTGATCAGGATGTCGGACGGGATCGTATAAAAGCCCTGTGCCCCCACCGCACCGATCACCTCCAGGCGGATCAGGGAGCGGGCGCGCACGACCGGGTCGCGGATGTAGCGCGCGATCTCCCGGGTCAGGTGGTCCTGCAGCTCGGAGCGCAGCACCCCTGCCACCGATACCTCGCCGATGGCCGGCAGCACCAGCACGCGGCCGGCGACGACGGCGAACTCGGCGGTCAGGTCCTGGTGTCCCTCGACGGTGAGCTCGATGCGGTCGCCGACGCGCAGGTCGCCCTCGTCGAGACGAGTACGGATCAGCGCTGCCTCGTCGCGCGCCTGTGCACGCACCTCGCCGCTGTACGCGGACGAGCTGGCCGTCTCCTCGTAGCGGCTCAGCAGCTCCTGCAGCTCGCTGCGGGTCAGCTGGACACCGGTCGGGTCCCACCCCTGCTGGGCGGCGACGGGGCCGCTGGTGAGCAGGAGCATGGCAAGGGCGCAGATCAGTCGCTTCATCGTTCCTCGTTTCCTGCCGCCCCGCCGGTCGAACGCGCGTCGCGAGTCAGGTCTGGGCGGCGCACCGCTGCTCGAGCAGGGCGGGCGCCATGGGATCCATTCCGAATGCCGCGAGCAGCGTCAGCAGCCGCAGGAGCTGCGGCCCTCGATCAACGCCAACCTGCATCGTCGCGGCGTCATTGCCGACGGGATCGTCCGTGCTACGCGGATCCTGTCCGTTGCTGCTGGTCATGCTGGCCTCCTGCCGTCTCCGGGGATGGCTGTCCCCGAATACAATATCGGGGCCGCCCGAAGCGATCAGTCAGGCCGTTGTCATTGCACGACTTGCGTCCGTGCTCGTCGTGCAGCCGGTGCCTGCGCGCCGCACTGTGCGTTGCGCGGTGGCGACAGCGCTACGCCGGCTCGAGCAGCTTGACCCGCTCGCCCGCCTCGTCGTCCGCGGCGTAACCCGGCAGGTACGAGTAGTACTGCTGGTAGCGGTGTCCGCTTCCCGCGCGCAGGCCGTTCACGACGGCGCCGAGCACGCGGATCGGGAGCTGGCCCAGCATGGCGATCTTGTCCTCCGCCATGGAGCGGTCCGTGGTGCCCGTGCGGATGACCACCATCAGGTTGCCCGTCGCGGTTGCGAGGACGAGCGGGTCGACGCCGGCGCCGAGCGGCGGGCTGTCCACCAGGATCACCTGGTACGTCGCACGGATGTGCGCGAGCAGCAGTCCCATCCGCGGCGACGACAGCAGCTCGGGCGCGCTGGCGAAGCGGGTGCCGCAGGGGATCAGGTCGAGCCCCGGCGTGCTCGTCGACTTGATCACCTCGTCCAGCTCGGCGCGGCCGGCGAGGTAGTCGGTGAGGCCGGGGATGCGGTCGACGCCCAGCAGCCGGTGCAGCGTGCCACGCCGCGTGTCGCCGTCGATCAGCAGCGTGCGGCGGCCGAGGTCTGCGAAGCTGAGGCCCAGGTTGCCGCTCACGAAGGACTTGCCGTCACCCGGTCCGGGGCTCGAGATCGTCAGGATCATCGGGCCTGCCGCGCCGTACGCGTGCGTCAGGTTGAGTCGGACCGAGCGCAGGGCCTCGACCGCCTCGGACCGATCCGGCCGGCCGTTCCGTCGGGTCGCACTCTGCAGGTGCGGCAGCCCGCCCAGGATACGCAGGTGCAGCCGGTCGCTGACCTGCTCGGGGTAGCGGATGCGCGGGTCGAAGCGCTCGAGAAGGATGGCGAGGCCGACACCCAGGCCGAGGCTGCCCACGATCGCGAGCAGGATGATCTGCACGCTCGGGTTGCTGCTCGGGTACTGCGGCACGCTGGCCGCGTCCAGGATGCGGACGTCGGGAATGGCCGTTTCCGTGGCGAGGCGGGCGCTCTCGTAGCGCTGGCGCAGCTCGTTGTACAGCGTCGCGGCAATGGTGACCGCGCGCGTAAGGCGCGACTCGTCAATCGCGCGCGGCGGGATCTCGCGCAGCTCGTCCGACGCGGAGCCGACCAGCGCATCCACGGCCGCGATCTGGTCGTCCAGGCTCGCGGCGACCGTGCCGGCAAGCTGCGGCACGACCTCACGCTGCAGGGCGTCCGCCTCGCGCAGCGCGCTGCGCACCAGCGGGTGCTCATCCGTGTACTGCTGCTGCAGCGCGCGCAGCGTCGCACGCTGCTCGGTCAGCTCGGTCAGCGCCTGCGTCAGCTCGGGCGACGACTGGACGGCGCCGATCGCGGACAGCGCGTCGATCGACAGCGTGCCGTTCTCGTTCTCGGCAAGCAGTCGCCGGATCGCGTCGCGGTCACGCGCCAGCGCTTCACGCTGGATCTTCAGCTCGAAGAAGTTGTCGTACGCGGACGCGCGCGTCGCCTCCACACCGGGAGTGACCGGCGTCGCATCCGAGGGCAGCGTGATCGTGCGGATCCGGAAGCTTTCCAGCGCGAGCTCGGCCTGCCGGAGGTTCTCCTCCGCATACACGAGCTGCGTTTCCAGGATCTGGCGCAGCTCGCTCAGCTTGCCGCGCTTCAGCTCCGCCGCGACGTCGACGTAGCGGTCCGCCAGCTCGTTGGTCACCTGCGAGACCTGCTCGGGATGACCGCCCGAGTAGGCGATGAACAGGAAGTTGCCGCCGCTCGCCATCTGCGCGTCCAGCGACTGGCTCAACCGCGCCGCCGCGGTGCGCGGGTGCAACAGGCGGAACACGATGCTGCGCCCGGGCGTCAATGCGGCGGCCGTCGGGTGCCAGTCGATGCCGATCTCGCGGCCGACCGGCATGCCCACCGGTGCCTGTGCGACGAGCTGACCATCATGTTCCCGGCGCAGCTCCACCATCCGGCCGGCGCCGTCCACCGTGGCGACGTACGAGCCGGGCTGGTACACGCTGTCGGTCTTCAGCGTCGACAGCACGTCGCGGTCGCGCGTCCTGTACTCCAGGTACAGCCGCTGCTCACGCACCACGTGGTCCAGCACGGCATCCGACGCCAGCAGCTCGAGCCACGCGCCGCCCTGCAACAGCTCCGCCGACTGGATCGGCCCCTCGAAGTCGCTTTCCCGGGTCGCAACCGAGACCCACAGCCGGGTGCGCGCCGTGTACTCCGGCTCCACGAACCGGCTGACGGCAATGCCCGCCGCCGTACCGACGAGCAGCAGCCCGATGACCAGCCATCTGTAATAAAGGACCGCACCCAGCATCCGCTTCAGGCCCGCGGAGCCGGTGCCCTCCTCTTCCGCGAAGTCCGCGTCGGCAAAATCGAACCGGCGCGGCACGCCAGGCGGCGGCACCTCCGCAGGAGGGGCGGCCTGGCCGTTCACCGGCGCCGGAAGATTGTCTCGATCCATGTGTGCAGCCGTCTGTGCGGTGGATACGGCAATGGCACGCGCGACGAAGCAATGAGCTTGCCGATGCCGGCACACGCGTGAACCCGTTGGCCGCCATGCGTCTGCCGGGTGTGTCGTCGAGTCACCGTTGCATGATTGCAACGCGGGGGTCAGGTGTTGCGTTGCAACATTGCAACGTCGGACGGCGAAAAGTGCGTGGCGCATGCAACAGAATCATTGACGTGAGCCACTTAACGGGATTAGCGTAGGTGGTCACGCCGACGGTATTTCCGTTGCAGGAGGGGGCGACCCGAGCGGGCCCGGCAGGGTCCGGCAGGTGAGGTGGCTCCCTCGACCCAGACGAATCCGGAAACATGCCCGATGGGACCGCGATGATGCGGGCGGGTGATGCGAGGGGGCGCCGTATGCAAACCCAATCGAGGACGCGCGCGCCTGCAGGGCGCGGTGTCCAGCACTCCAACGGCGTCCGCCCGGAACCGCGCAGTCCTGTGAACGCAGCCGAGTCGCTGAATCTGACGGAGGAAGTGAAGTCCACGATCAAGGTGCTGATCGTGGACGACGAGGACACGCTGCGCGAGAGCTGCGGCAGTGTCCTGTCGGTGGAGGGGTACGACGTCGCGACGTGTGGGCAGGGGCACGAGGCGCTGACGCTGCTGAAGCGGCGGCCGTACGACATCGTGCTGCTGGACCTGCACATGTCGCAGGTCTTCGGGATGGACCTGCTGCAGGCATGCCTGGAGGCGTACCCGGACACGATCATCATCATCATGACGGGCAACCCGAGCGTCGAATCGAGCATCGAGGCGCTGCGGGCGGGAGCCTGGGACTACCTGCCGAAGCCGTTCGCTGCGAGCCACCTGCAGATCCTGTTCGGCCGTGCCGCGCACACGGTGCTGGTCACGCGCGAATCCAAGGCGCTGGACAACGAGCTGGAGAGCAAGCACGGGCACAGCGACAAGGTCACGCTGCTGGGCGCGTCCACGGCGTTCCAGCGGGTGATCGCGCTGGCGCGCAAGGTCGCGGGCACCGATGCGTCGGTGTTCATCTCGGGCGAGAGCGGGACGGGCAAGGAGCAGATCGCGCAGTTCATCCACCAGCACAGCCGGCGCAGCAGCCGGCAGCTCGTGCCGGTGACCTGCGCGGCGCTGCCCGAGGCACTGCTGGAAAGCGAGATGTTCGGCCACGTACAGGGCGCGTTCACGGGCGCGGTGCGCGAGAAGGCGGGCCTGCTCGAGGTCGCCAACGGCGGCACGCTGTTCCTGGACGAGCTGACCGAGATGCCGGCGGTGCTGCAGGCGAAGTTCCTGCGCGTCATCCAGGACGGCGTGGTGCGCCGGCTCGGCAGTACGACGACCGATGCGGTCGTGAACGTGCGCTTCATTGCGGCGACGAACCGGGATCCGCACCAGGCCGCCGAGGAGAACGTCCTGCGGCGCGACCTGTTCTACCGCCTGTGCGTCGTGCCGATCCACATCCCGCCGCTCCGCGAGCGCCGCTCCGATATCCCGGTGCTGGCGCAGCACTTCCTGCAGCGCTACTGGGTGCAGCACCGCGAGGCGCGCGGCATGCCGACGTTCAGCCCCGAGGCGATGGCGTCACTGCAGTCACGGCCGTGGCCGGGCAACGTGCGCGAGTTGCAGAACGTGATCGAGCACGCGGTCGTGCTGCTGGAGCCGAATGCGCAGATCCGGCCGGACGACCTGCCGGACATGGGGAATGGGGCAGTATCGTCTCCTGTTCCGTCGGGGATGGTGCCCTTCGAGGAGATGCGGGACGGTACATACCATGGCGTTCGCGAGAAGGTGCTTACAGATTTCGAGGTTGGATACCTGACCTGGCTGGTCGAGCGTGCGAATGGCAACATGACCAAGGCCGCCCGCATTGCCGGCGTCGACCGGACCACGCTCTACCGCCTGATGGAGAAACACGGCCTGCACCGTGGCACGATCATTACAAACAAGTAGGCGCACGAAGCGCACGGCAGCCCGCGCGGACGCGGCGAGTTACAGCAGGCCCAACCTGCTGCAGCTCGTCGCTGGCTATGCCGGCCGGGAGATCGGCCTGGCCGCGGAGCGCGTGCGCGGGCAATTGCCGGCGGACCTGCAGGTCAGTGACGAGGAGCTGACGCGCCACTTCGTGTGGGTCGCGCGCGCGTGTCTCGTGGACGTGTCCAGCGAAGAGCAGAACGGCGCGACGCTGACGCTGCGACGCCGGCTGGTCGAGCTGCTGCGGGCGGACATCGTCCGGCACTGGGAGGAAGAGCCGGTCGCCGGGCCCGACATGCTCGAGACGCTGGCAAAGCTGGAGCGCGCGCAGAATGCGTGTCGGCCGGGGCTGGAGCAGACGTTCGCTGCGGAGCTGGCCGACCGGGGCGGCCTGGACCTGGTGGTCGAGGTTGCGCACGACATGCGCTCCCCCCTGACGTCGATCCTGTTCCTGTCGGAGATCCTGCACGGTGGCCAGAGCGGCGCGCTGAACGACGTGCAGAAGCGCCAGCTCGGCATCATCTACAGCGCAGCGCTCGGGCTCGTGGGCATGGCGAGCGACATGATCGAGATGGCGCGCGGCGGCAACCAGCTGCCCGGGCCGGATCCCAGCTCGTTCTCGGTCAATGACATCCTGACCAGCGTTCACGACCTGGTGCGGCCGACCGCGGAGGAGAAGCGGCTCGAGCTGACCATCGAGCCGCTGCGCTCGCCGCGGCGCATCGGCTTTCCAACGCCGCTCAGCCGCGTGCTGCTCAACCTCACGACCAACGCGATCAAGTTCACCGAGGACGGCACGGTCGAGCTGTCCGCCCGCCCGATCGGTGGTGCGAGCGTCGAGTTCGCGGTCCGTGACACCGGGCCCGGCATCCACCCGGATGCCATGGCGACGCTGTACCAGCCGTTCCGCCGCCAGTCCGCACGCCCGACGGGCTACTACTTCTCGGGCACCGGCCTGGGGCTCGCGATCTGCCGCCGCCTGCTGGAAGCGATGGGCTCGGAGCTGAAGCTCGAGACGCGCGCGGGGTGGGGCACACGGTTCAGCTTCGTGCTCGAGCTGCCCGCGGCGAACCTGCTGTAGGTCGTTAGCGCGCAGCAGCCGCAGGTCGCACCGCACACCGGCTGCGCGTCGCACCGCACACCGGCCGCACGTCGCTACCGCACAGCTGCAGACATCCACTACACGAACGCGCCCGTTCCACCCGCCGCATGGCGGGTTCTGCGTATATAGGCTGAACCTGCCCTTGTGCCGGATGTCGTGTTGTGGGTCGACCACACTACGCAGTTGCATCGCGACGCCGCGCGACGCCACAGCGAGCCGCACGCACCGCCTTTCTGAAAGCCTAACAACCAAACACGCAATGACTTAGCGCGGTGGCACCGGCGTGCCGGCGCCGAGCATGGCCGTTGCCAAAGCCCACTGCAGCCGTACGGCAATCAGTCCTGCCTCCGTACTCGATTTGGGAGCATTCATGCTGAGCACTGTGGACGGGGTGTTCCGTCCTTCTGCCGATAGCGCAGTCGACAGGTCGTGGATGCGTGCGCGTCCATCCGTGGTGGTGCGAGCCCGCAGCCGGAGTCACGCCGGCCAGCGCGCACGCCGCGTGCTGAACGTGCTGGTCGCAGGGACCGCGCTGGTGCTGCTGTCGCCGGTGATGCTGGTGATCGCGCTGCTCGTGAAGCTGACGTCGCCGGGGCCGGTGCTGTACAAGCAGCAGCGCGTCGGGCTGGATCGTCGCTCGGGCAGCGGCGGCAACTGGCGGCGGCGCGTCGACTACGGTGGCAAGCTGTTCACGATCTACAAGTTCCGCACGATGTACGTGCGCCAGAACGACGACCAGGTGTGGGCCAGGCCGGGTGACCCGCGCATCACCCCGATCGGCGGCGTGCTGCGCAAGTACCGGCTGGACGAGCTGCCGCAGCTGATCAACGTGCTGCGCGGCGACATGAACGTGGTCGGCCCGCGGCCGGAGCAGCCGGAGATCTTCATCCAGCTGCGCGAAAAGATCGATCGCTATCCGGAGCGGCAGCGCGTGCTGCCGGGGATCACGGGCTGGGCGCAGGTGAACCAGCACTACGACCAGGACCTCGAGGACGTGAAGCGGAAGCTGACGTTCGATCTCGAGTACGCGCAGAAGGAGTCGGCGGCGGAGGACATGAAGATCATGCTGCGGACGTTGCCGGTGATGCTGTTCAAGTCGGGGTCGTTGTAGGCAATCTTCGTTCGGCGGGATCTGGCGGCGCTTCACCGTTCTGTGGTGGGGCGCCGTTCGTTTTTTATTTCACCGCCGAGGCGCGGAGGGCGCGGAGTCTTTTTTTGGGGAGGGTTTTTCGTTTGGCGCGGGTTCGACGCCGGGCTTTTTTTGTCGGTGCTTTGCTGGTGGGTTCGGGCCTGCCGTTGTGCCCGGTGGGGCGCCAACGGTGTTCGCCCTGAGTGGTGCCTGGCGCGTTGTCGGTCGTTACGACCGGTGCGGCGCCGAGCGCTTCGACGGCGTGCGGCCGCCCGGCGCCTGAGCGGTCGTTTCGACCGTCGCGACGCCACGCATCCGATATCGCTGTCGTGCTTGGCGGCCTGCGGGGGGGCGGGTGTCCATCGGGGTTCTGCAGGAGTGTAGAAAGCGCAGCGATCAGAGAACCGGAGCGGTACCTCTGCGGCAGGCAGGTTCAGAAGCAGCGCGGGCCCCGGTCGCCGCGCCGTACCTCTGCACGAACCTGACGCCGCTCTCCTGGACCTGAACCAGCCGAGCGATCAGCCCTTCAAACCTGACAGTCTGAGGTCCAGGCCGCGCACGCTCATGCCGGCGGGGATGTTGATGCGGGGGATTCGGGCACCGTTCTGGTGCCTGTGTGTTCTGCCGCCGCTCACGAGCAGGACGGCGGGGTGGCCGGCTTCTCGTGCGACGTCTTCCACGCTGGTGCTCGTCGCGCCGTAGGGGAGGGAGAGGTACTTCGTGTGGGGCAGTCCACTCGCTTCGAGCCATTTCATTGTCTGCTGCAGGTTCTGCTTCAGCTCTTCACGTTCGAGGGACGGCAGGTGCTCGTGGGCCCATGAGTGAGAGCCGATCGTGATGCCGTCCCTTGTGTTTGCGCGCAGCTCGTTCTCCGTTGCGATGCCGAAGTTGCCCGGGAGGAGACGCGGGATGTCCGTGAGGAATGCGGTGCGCACTTCGTGCGCGCGTCCCGCGTGCTGCTCCAGTGCCGTGTCGCGGATTTCGTCTGACAGGATTCCGGCTGCGGCGAGGTCGTCCCACCAGGTCGATGGTTTGCCGAGCAGTGCTGGTGCGGTGAACACCGTGGCGGGGAGGCCGCGCTTTCTCAGCTCCGGCAGGGCCAGGGTCACGGCGCCGCGGTAGGCGTCGTCGAAGGTGAGGACGGCGTTCGGGCGGCGCTGCTTCTTTCCGTTGCTCTGCAGCGCTTCGTCGAGCGGCACTATTTCGTGCGTTCTCGCGATGTGCTCCACCTGCCGGATGAACAGGGGCAGGGGGAGGTGGAGGCTGCTGTCGCCGATGCCTGCTTCCTCGGGGTGCACGACGTTGTGCCAGGCGAGGATGGCGGTGCGGTCGGGGGTGAGGCGGCGCGCGAGGGCGGCGATGCCGCTCATCGTCGCGGCGCCTTCCATCGATGTGCGCAGTATGGAGCGGAGCGGCATCTACTCGGACGCGCGCGCGTGGGCGCTCATGGTGCGCACACCGGCCGAGCGGTACACCTGCACATAGCGGGACAGCCAGCGGTCGGCGCTGAAGTTGGAGCGCAGTCGTTCGAAGGCGCGCGCGACTCGCCATGCGGCCGACTCGGAGTGCGTGAGCACGCTGTCGATCGCTTCGGCGAGGGCGGCGGGGTCTTCGGGTTGAACGAGGATCGCTTCGCGGTTGGAGATCACGCCGGGGATGCCGCCCACGCGCGTGGCGACGACGGGCACGCCGGCGGCCATCGCTTCCAGCAGCACGACGGGCGTGCCCTCGGTACGGGAGCTGAGGACGAGGACGTCGAATGCCTTCATCAGGCGGCCGGCGCCGTCCAGCGCGCCGGTCCAGCGAACGACGTCCTGCAGGCCGAGCGACCGCGCGCGCTCCGTCAACTCGCCGCGCATGCGTCCTTCGCCGATGATCACGGCCCGCGCAGTGTCGCGCAGGCGTGTCATTGCATCGAGGAAGACGTCGGGTCCCTTCTCGCGGCTGACGCGCCCGATGAAGCCGACGCACGGCTCGTCGTCGGGGATGCCGAGCTGTGCGCGTGCTTCGTCGCGCGACAGGAACTTCACGGATGCAGTCCACGCGTTGGGCACCACGTGCAGCCGCGGCTTCGGCACCCCGGAGGCGAGCAGCAAGGAGGCCATCGGCCGCGACACGGCGACGACGGCGTCGCACTGGCGGAACGCGCGTCGCTGGAGGTGCTCGAACATGCGGTTCTTGAGACCGCCGCCGATGAAGCCGTGCGACGTGCTGACCGTGGGGATGCCGAGCTCGCGCGCAACGGGCGTGTGCAGCACGTCGGTGCGGTAGCCGTGCGTGTGCACGACGTCGGGGGCGATGCGGGTGCACAGCTCACGCACCAGGCCGCGCTCATATCGGTACGCGCGCGCGGGAACCTCGAGCGCGTGCGCGTGCACACCGCGGTATGGCAGCGTGCGGAGCAGCGGGTGGTCGGTCACGCCCTGGTCGAGCACTGCGGCGACGTGCAGCTCGTCGCCGGCGCGCGCCTGCTCGGTCGCGAGTGATTCGACGACGCGTTCGAGTCCGCCGAACGGCGCGGGCGCAAGGACGTGCAGGATGCGGGCTCGCGTCGTCGCACGTTCCTTCGATGGCGTCACCGCCGGTTGGTCCATCAGCTCCATGCAGCCGTCGGTGTCAGGTTCGGGACGCGGCGATCTGCTCACGCAGCGTGAGCAGGTCATGCTTGCCGTTGGGAAGTTTCGGCAGTGCGGCGAGGGCGATGATCTCGGCGGGCTGCATGTAGCGCGGCAGCTCCGCGCGGCAGAACATGCGCAGCTCCTTGAGCGAGCCGTGTGGCGCGAGCACGACGCAGGCGACGACGCGCTGGCCGCGATCGCTGTCCTCCTCCGCCGTGACGAGCCCCTCCGAGATCTGTTTCGACGCGTACAGCACGTCCAGGATCTCGTCCGGGCCGACGCGGTAGCCGAGCGTCTTGATCATGCGGTCCTTGCGCCCGACGAACCAGAGGTAGCCGTCCTCGTCGCGGCGCACCATGTCGCCGGAATAGACTGCAACGCGCTCTACTCCGTTCACCGGGTGCGGCCGGAAGACTTCGGCGGTCCGCTCCGGGTCGTTCCAGTAGCCCATGGTCACGGTCGGGCCGCTGTGCACCAGCTCCCCGGTCTCCCCGGCCTCGCACAGCCTCCCGTCCTCGCCCACGACCATGATCTCGGCGCCGTCCATGGGCCGGCCCATGCAGCCGGGGCGGCGGTCGATCTCGTCCGGGGGCAGGTACGTGCTGCGGAAGACCTCGGTCATGCCGTACTGCAGGAACACCTGCGCCTGCGGCTGCGCCTCGCGGATGCGCTGCACGCCCGCGGGCGCGAGGTGGCCGCCCGCGTTCTGCACGATGCGCAGCGTCGGTATCGGCTCGGCGGTGAAGCGCGGCGCCTGCAGGAGCTGCATCCAGAGGGGCGGCACGGCGGCGAGGACAGTGACGCCGGCGTCGCGTAATTCGCCGGCGACGTCGTTCATGACCGGTGAGGTCGGGACGATCAGCGTCGCACCGGCGAAGACCGCGCACTGCATCTGGTTGGCGCCGTACACGCCGCTGATCGGCAGCATGCCGGCGATGCGGTCGTCCTCGCGGATGCCCAGGTAGCCGGCCACGGTCTCGATCACCGACCAGACGTTGGCGTGGCTGGCGACGACGCCCTTGGGCATGCCGGTCGAGCCGGACGTGTACGTGATCTGCGCCGGCTCGGACGCCTGAAGGGTGACCGGCTCGAAGGAGGCGGAGGCAGGGACGTCGTCCACGTCCAGCACGGCAGCCGGCGTCCGGACGTCACGGTGTACGCGCGCGCGCACGGCTGCGGACGTCAGGAGCACCTTCGCGCCGGACTGCTCCAGCGCGTACTCGACCTGTCGCGGGCGGAGCAGCGGGTTCAGCACCACGGTCATCGCGCCCGCGGCGAGGACGCCGAAGTACGATGCGACGGCGTCGATGCCGCGCTCCTGCAGGATGACGACGCGGTCGCCCCGGGCGACGCCGGCGCTGCGCAGGGCGTCCGCAATGGCGGCGGCGCGCGCGACGAGCTCGGCGTACGTGGCCGTCCGCTCCCGCTCGATCACCGCGTCCCTGTGCGGGTGGCGGGCGGCCGCTGCCCAGAGCATCTGCGCGACGTTGCCGCGATCCGGTGCGCGCGCGGTCATGTGAGGTTCTCCTGATTCAAAGGCGCGGGACAGGTGGGCACCTCCGGTGCCATGGGTCCATACACGTGTGTCCGTGGCTGCACACCACTTTTCGACCCGTGTCGCGACAGGTGTGGCCGATTGGCAACGTTGCCACCGCGCGGGGCGTTGCAGCCAAGCAACGTTTCAGGCTTTGCGGCCGGCGCGGTGGAGCGGGTGAGTCAGCGGGCCTGCATGGCAAATGTCGCGAGGCGGCGCGGCTTTGCTGGCCGGCGTGCGGACGGGACCGTACCGGGAACCGATCCTGCACTCGGCCGGCGCGTCGAGACGCTGAACCCACCCGAGCGAGCACAATGAGCACGAGAACGGAAGTCATGCCGGCGGAGGCGTGGCTGCGCATCGACGCGGAGGCCGAGGTCCAGGCCGTTGCGGAGACGATGCGGGGCCAGCTCATGGACGTACTGAAGCGCCGCGGCCTGGTCGTCGCGATGAGCGGCGGCGTGGACAGCTCGGTCGCGGCTGGCCTGGCGGTCCGGGCGGTCGGGCCGAAGCGGGTCTTCGGCGTCTTCATGCCGGAGCAGGATTCGGATCCGCGCAGCCTCGAGCTGGCGAAGGAGTGGGCGGACAAGCTCGGGATCGAGTACACGACCGAGGACATCGCGCCCACGCTGGCCGCAGCCGGCTGCTACGAGCGGCGCGACGACGCGATCCGCAGCGTGGTGCCGGAGTACGGTCCCGGCTGGAAGTCCAAGATCGTCCTGCCGGGGAACCGGCTGGACTCGGACCACCTGAACACGTACTCGGTGGTCGTGCAGTCGCCGGACGGCGAGCTGACGACGCACCGGCTGCCGCCGGCCGCGTACCGCGTGATCGTCGCGGCGACGAACTTCAAGCAGCGCGTCCGCAAGATGCTGGAGTACTACCACGCGGACCGGCTGCACTACGCGGTGGTCGGCACGCCGAACCGGCTGGAGTACGACCAGGGCTTCTTCGTGAAGGGGGGAGACGGCCTGGCCGACCTGAAGCCGATCGCGCACCTGTACAAGACGCAGGTCTACCAGCTCGCCGCGCACCTGGGCGTACCGGAGGGCGTGACCAACCGGCCGCCGACCACGGACACGTACTCCCTGCCGCAGAGCCAGGAGGAGTTCTACTTCGCGCTGCCGGCGCGGATGATGGACCTGGTGCTGTTCGCGCACAATCACGGGAAGAGTGCGGACGAGGCGGCTGCCGCGCTGGGTCTGACGGCCGAGCAGGTGGAGCGCGCGTACCGCGACATCGAGCAGAAGCGGGTGACGACGGAGCCGCTGCACGTGGTGTCGCTGCTGTCGAAGCCGGTGGCGGAGATCCACCCGCACGGCCGCGTGAACGGCGGCGCCCAGGCCGTCCGGAACTGAGATGTGCGGGATCGCCGGCATCGTTCGTCGTGACGGCCCGCCGCCGTCCGTGCCCGCACTGCAGCGGATGGCCGCTGCACTGCATCATCGCGGGCCGGACGGTTACGGGCTGTACACCGGCCGGCGGGTCGGCCTCGCGCACGCGCGCCTGAGCATCATCGACATCGAGACCGGCGCGCAGCCGCTGACCAACGAGGACGGCTCGATCGTCGTCGTGTTCAACGGCGAGATCTACAACTACATCGAGCTGCGCGCGGAGCTGCAGTCGGCCGGTCACGTGTTCCGCACACAGAGCGACACCGAAGTGCTGGTGCACGGCTGGGAGCAGTGGGGCCCGGCCATGCTGGACCGACTGAACGGCCAGTGGGCGTTCGCGATCTACGACCGCCACTACGACAGCGTGTTCCTCGCCAGGGACCGGTTCGGCATCCAGCCGCTGTTCTACTCGATGAAGAACGGCGACCTGGTTTTCGGCTCCGAGGTGAAGGCGCTGCTCGCGTCGGGCGAAGTCGAGGCCCGGCTCGACCCGCGCGGACTGGACGACGTGTTCACGTTCTGGGGCGCGCGTGCGCCGCGGACCGTGTTCGAGGGCGTGGCGCAACTGGAGCCGGGGAGCTGCGCGCACTGGCGCGCCGGCGAGCTCCGGCTGCGCTACTACTACGACCTGGCGTACGAGGCGCAGAAGCGCGAGCCGGACGACGCGCTGGAGCAGCTCGACGAGCTGATGCGCTCCGCCGTCGCACTGCGCATGCGCGCGGACGTGCCGGTCGGTGCATACCTGAGCGGTGGCCTCGACTCGAGCATCACCTGCTCGCTCGCGGCAGAGCGCACGCCGTACGAGCTGCGCACGTTCTCCGTGACCTTCCAGGACCCCGCGCTCGACGAGAGCGAGTTCCAGAAGGAGCTGGCCGGCGACATCGGCAGCGCGCACGCGGTCACGCACATCGATGGCGACGCGATCGCCGCGGTCTTCCCGGACGTGGTCCGCCACGCGGAGACGCCGCTGATCCGGACCGCGCCCGCGCCGCTGTACCTGCTGTCGAAGCTGACGCGCGAGCGCGGCATCCGCGTGGTGCTCACGGGCGAGGGCGCCGACGAGGTGTTTCTCGGCTACGACCTGTTCAAGGAAACGGCGGTCCGCCACTTCTGCCTGCGCCAGCCGGAGTCGCAGCGCCGGCCGATGCTGTTCGACCGGCTATATCCGTACCTGGCGCCGACGGGCGGCGAGTTCTGGCGACGGTTCTTCCTCGATGCGGGCACACCGGACGACCGGCTGTTCTCGCACATGCCGCGCATGCTGCT
Source organism: Longimicrobiales bacterium (assembly GCA_035764935.1). NCBI lineage: Bacteria > Pseudomonadati > Gemmatimonadota > Longimicrobiia > Longimicrobiales > Longimicrobiales bacterium. Next base: position 17,194 of record DASTYK010000080.1, read on the forward strand.
GACGTCGCGCGTGAAGGAGTTCTACACGGCGGGGATGAAGGACGCGGTGGCGGGCTACGACGCTGCCGACGCGCTGCGTGCGGCAGTGCCCGCGGGCTTCGACGGCTGGTCGCCGCTCGGCCGCGCCGCGTACCTGGAGCTGAAAACGCTGCTCGCGTCGTACCTGATCAGCTCGCAGGGCGAGCGCATGGCGATGGCGAACAGCGTGGAAGGGCGCTTCCCGTTCCTGGATCACCGGCTGTTCGAGTTCGCGGCCGCGCTGCCGGACCGGAGCAAGCTGCGCACGCTGCGGGAGAAGGACATCCTCCGGCGGTGGGCGAAGGACGTGGTGCCCGCGCGACTGGCGCAGCGGCCGAAGCAGCCGTACCGCGCGCCGGATGCGCCAGCGTTCTTCGGGGCGAAGGAGCCGGAGTACGTGAGCGAGCTGCTGTCGCCGGACGCGATCCTGGAGAGCGGGGTGTTCGATCCGCGACTGGTGGCGGGGCTGCTGAAGCGCTGCCGGAGCGGGAAGGCGACGGGGTTCCGGGAGAACCAGGCGCTGGTGGCGGTGCTGTCGACGCAGCTGTGGTGGCGGGCGTTTGCATCAGGGTCGGAGTCTGGGCTGACCTCCTACTCTACTCCTCCGGACGTGCACATTACCGAGTACCGCACCAGTTAATCGATTCGAACAGTCTGCTGAGCTGTTAAACCCCAGAATGGATCAGAGCAACCGATGAAAGAAATAGTCGAAGCGGTCAGGGCCTTCGTGGAGGAGAACTTCCTGTACGCCAAGCCGGACTTCCAACTCCATGAAAACGATTCTCTCCTCGGGAAGGGAATTGTCGACTCAATGGGGATCATGGAGGTGCTGGAGTTCCTCGAATCGCGATTCGGGATCAGTGTTCCCGCCGACGACATCACAGAAGCGAACCTGGGGAGCCTGTCGTCCATCGCCGCGTATGTAGCGAGGTTTAGTGGCGCGGCTTCGTCCACCGCTTCGTAGCAGGCGCGCGTAGCGATTTCGCCACGCATTGATGGGCGCTGGCGATACCGGCCTAAATGTAAGAGTGACGGAAGTACACACGTCACAACGGTTTGCCAAAGTGTTCATGGGGGGCATTACGGTTGCTTCGTGGCGCCCGCTGCAGGCACACAGTTGCAAGCCCCCTCATCACCTTGGAGACACACCATGTTCTGGAAACGCTCGCTGGGCTCAGGAGTTCTGCTGTGCCTGGCAATCACTGCTTGTACTCGGGACTCGAATCCTGTAGCCCTCGACGCTGTTATGGCCGCGGAGGGAGTGCAGGACGGCTATATCCAGGTGTATAAGGTCGGCCCTGAGGGCACATATAACTTCACCGCATCCGAATCAGTTCCCGGCGCGCTGTGGGCGACCGACTTTTCGGTGAATGCCGGCGCATGGAAGCAGATCGGGTCCCTGGACGACCCGCTGGCTGCGCCGTCGGATATTACCGTGTCTGAACTCGAACAGGCGGGCATTCAGGTTGATTCGATCGTCATGTGGCGATACACGAATGGAGGCCTGACGTCTCGTACTGTGCATACAGGAACCAACTCAGTCACGGCATACGGGATGACGAATATCAATGACGTGATATTCAAGTTCTTCAATTCGCAGGCACCGGTCAGCGGGTCCGAGGGCTGCACGCCAGGATACTGGAAGCAGCCGCACCACTTTGTGAACTGGGTTGGCTATTCGCCCAGTGACAGCTTTGCGGCTGTCTTTGGCGTGAGCTACCCCGGTTCTCTGCTCGATGCCCTGAGCGCAGGTGGAGGAGGGGTTAAGGCGCTCAATCGACATGCGGTTGCCGCGTTGCTGAATGCAAGTGGGTCGGTCGGATATCCCGCGTCGGTAGCCGATGTTATCGCCGCTGTAAACGCGGCGTACGGTTCCGGTGATTACGAGAGTCAGAAGAACGTTTTCGAAGCGTGGAATGAGGCGGGCTGCCCGCTGTGAGGCTGCGGGTGGAGGGCGAGATTCATCTCGCCCTCCACGACGCCGAAAGTGCGTTGCTCAATGATCGTTAATCGAGTAGTTCCCTGGGTCCGACGCGCGCGCGAGCAAGGGGATGTGATCCTCGTCTATCATCGTATTGCCGATTGTACTTGGAACCCGTTCAACACTTGTGTTGCGCCGAAGAACTTCGAGGAACATCTCACAGTACTCCGCAAGTTCGGAAGCCCAGCCACCGCCAAGGCTATTGCACAAGCCGGAATAGCCGCTCGCCAAAGTGCGACGCGTATCGCCGTGACATTCGATGATGGCTACCGCGACAATGTCGACGTGGCACGTCCGATTTTGGAGGCGCACGACTTCCCTGCAACGATCTTCATTTGCAACAACGCGGTGCTGCGCCGTATCCCGTACTACTGGGACGAGGCAACTAGCATTCTGGATGAGCAAGCGACGCCGCCCAACACGTCCGTCGCGTGCGGAAATCGTCACTGGGATATGCACGGGGACCTTACGGTACGTCAGAAAGTCTACGTGGAATTCTGCTCAACGCTGAACCACAGCACTGTCGCAGCGAGAAACGACGCGATCGTCAGCCTTAGACAAGTTGCTGTCACGCGCGAAGAAGAAGCGAATCTGCTCTTAACCGTCGATGAGATAGTTGCGCTTGGCGCGGACCGTCTACTTACTCTGGGCGCTCACACGCTAGATCACGCGTGGCTGCCCAATGAGTCTGCTGAGGCGCAGCTGTATCAACTTCAGCAATCCAGGCTGGAACTCGAAGAAGTTGTCGGTAGGCCAATCGTGGAAGTCGCGTATCCGTATGGGCGATTCGATTCAACAACATCAGCAGCTGCCAAGCTGGCCGGCTATGCCTTTGCCTATACAACCGTGCGCCATAGAGTTCGTCCTGGTGTCCACCCGATGGAGATCCCACGAATTGTTGTACCGAACGTCGACGGGGACGGGTTTGAGTATTTTCTGCGTGAGATGGTATTTGGTTTGGGCGGCCGTGGCGGGCTTCAGTGGGCCGTAAATCGATGCATCAGGAAGGCGCGTCTGAGGCTAGAGGCGCAAGCGGCATTCTGATGAAACCGTCAAGAGTGACCTCTGAGAAGATCGGAGGTGCGTTGTATGACCTGCGGCCCTCAACCATCTGGCGATTCTTCAAGCAGCAACCGCCCTCGTACTGGCTTATCTGCGCCTACCTGGTACTGGAGTACGTCCGTCCCCAGCAGATCTACCCGTTTCTCAACGCACTGCCTCTCACATCAGCCGTAATCTTCCTATGCCTCGGGGCTACCATCATCGAAGGCCGCTTTCTGCGCAAGCTCAACGTCGCCGATGGCTGGCTCGCGCTATTTACCTTAGTCGTGCTTCTGTCGTCCGCTTTCGCATACTCGCCTGAGTTCGCGTTTGCAAATCTTGAGCTGTATGTGTCTTGGGTCCTCATCTATGCATTGATTTCGCTGGTTCTAAGGACAGAGCAGCAACTGTTGATGTTCATGCTGATCTATTTGCTGGCCTGCCTCAAAATGTCTCAGCATGGATTCCGCTCATGGGTCGCTAATGGGTTTGGCTTCTCGAGCTGGGGCGTCACATGTGCGCCGGCGTGGTTCCACAATTCCGGTGAGTGCGGCATTCAGATGGCGATGTTTCTGCCAGTCTCGCTGTTTTTCGCTGCTGCGCTCTGGCCCTTCCTCGTTCAGTGGGTGAGGCTGCTCCTGGCGTCAATGCCCATAACCGCTGCAGCCACGATCATCGCGACATCATCTCGAGGGGCGTTAGTAGGACTGGCAGGTATCGGCATCTGGCTCGTCCTGATAAGCAAGCATCGAATTAAGGCCGTTCTACTCGCTACTGTGCTCGCAAGTGTCGTACTCGCTCTGACGCCCGCGGAGCAGCGGACGCGATTGAACGAGATGGGCGATGACGGCACGTCCGTATCGCGCCTCGTATATTGGGAACATGCCAGGGAGATAATCGCAGACAAGCCATTGCTCGGTGTCGGATACTACAACTGGCTTCCGTATTATCGGCATTATTACAACCCGAATGGCGAGATGGTCCACAACGTGTTCTATCAGGCCACCGCGGAGCTAGGGTACTCTGGGTTGGCTGCTTTCATCGGAATGATCACGGCAACAATCGTGTTGAATCGGCGAACCCGACAGCTCATGCGAAAGCGTGGGACTCAGGGCCGCTTTCTCCGCGGTATGGCCACGGGTCTAGATGGAGCGCTGATCGGGTTTTTGATCACAGGTTCATTTGTGACGGTTCTTTTTTATCCATTCTTTTGGATCAACCTCGCGATGACCGCAGCCCTATACACCACAGCTCGTAAAACCGTTTGTCCTGCTCGCTCGTCGCGCGACGCTGCTCGCCCAGTTGTGCCGGCGACAGCATAATGGGAAGAGCAAGTGTGCTGCACCTGATCGATACAGCAGGATCAGGGGGGGCGGAAACCGTACTCGCCACCCTCGCTACAAACCTACCTCTTGAT
>DASTYK010000081.1 GCA_035764935.1 Longimicrobiales bacterium
TGGTCGCGGCGATCCCGGCCGCAATCGCGTACAACTACTTCACCAACCGGCTGAACCGCTTCAGCGGCGAGATGGAAGGCTTCGCGAGCGAGTTCATCGGCACGCTGGCGCGCGAGGGGCGGCTGTGATGCGGCATGCGACGTCGCGCTATATCCACCCCGTTCACGCAGCCCTGCGCGTCGCGACACGCCGGGAAGGACGGTAGCGCATGCTGCACATGAGGCGCGGCCGGCGCGACCGGCTGCCCGTCAATGCGGAGATCAACATCACGAACCTGGTCGACGTCGCGTTCGTGCTGCTGATCATTTTCATGATCACCGCGCCGATCCTGCAGGGCGGCGTGGAGGTGGAGCTGCCGCGCTCCAGTGCGTCGCCGATCACGGCGTCCGAGGCGGTGATCGTGTCGATCGCGAGCGACGGCCGCGTGTTCCTCGACCAGGTCGAGGTCACGGAGGCCGAGTTCCCGACCGCGTTCGCCGCGTTCGTCGGCGACCAGGCCGGTGAGCGACCGGTGTTCGTGAAGGGCGATCGCAACGTTCCCTACGGTCGCGTCATGGAAGTCTTCGGCCTGCTCAAGGACCTCGACGTGCGCAACGTGTCGATGGTCGTGGAGTCGCAGGAATCGTAGTGGCACGACGTCGCACAGGCTTCGGCTCGTTCGATGCGCCCGACCCCGCGTTTGCCGCGGGCGGCGCCAGCGTCAACGTCGGCGGCGCGAGCGCTGCACGGCTTGGCGACGCCATGCGCAAGCGCCGCGTGCGGCCTTCCAGGGGCAGCGTCTTCATGTCGCTGCTCGGGCACGGCGGACTCGCCGCCGCGTTCTGGGTCGCGGGGCTGACCGTGACCGACCAGCTGCCCGAGTTCGAGGTGTACCGCGTCGAGCTGGTCTCGCCGCCGCCGCAGGTGCAGGGCGAGCCCGAGCCGGTCACGCCGACGCAGCCGGTGGTCGAGCAGCCGGAGCCGCCGGAGCCCGAGGTGCAGCAGACCGAGCCGCAACCCGAGGTGCAGACGCAGTCGGCCGTGCAGCAGGAGATCCCGCGCAAGGTCGAGGAGCCGAAACCCGCGCAGGGGAACAAGCCCGAGCCCGTCGAGGTAGGCGGTGAGGGCGCGAACGTACGCATCGAGGGCCAGGAATTCCCCTTCCCGGACTACCTCGAGAACATCGTGCTGCAGCTGCCGCGTTACCTGCGGTGGAGCGGCGCGTCGAATCTTTCGGCGACGGTGATCTTCTACATCGCTGCGGACGGGTCTGTCGGCGGACTCAAGCTGGACCGGCAGAGCGGGAACTTCAATTTCGACCTGGAAGCGATGAGCGCGGTGGAACAGGCAGGGCGACGAGGCGCGTTCGGGCCGCTGCCGGACGGGTACCAGGGAGACCGGCTGTGGCTGAGGTTTACGTTTTTGCCGCCCGGCTGATTTGTCGGGACGGCTTGAACGGCGGGTTGTGGGCGGTGGGGGATGCGAGGTGGGTGGTGGACACTTCGGGATTGAACGGCGGGTGGTGGGTGGTGGGGGCTGTGCGCTCAGTGTTCTCCGTGGTGAAACGTTGATCCTGGTGATGAGGCCGGGCCATTGGAATGGAATCATTGCACAGGATTGAGAGTGGGATGATGCGGGTTATGCGATTCGGGGTTGCGCTGGGGTTGCTGGTCTCCACTGCTGCGGCGGTGGCGGGGCAGGACCCGGAGGCGCCCAAGGGGATCGAGCTGGCGGCGCAGTACCAGACGCGGACGCAGCCGCTGCTGGCGGTGCGGCCGCTGGGAGCGCCGGTGGACCTGGTGGGTGCGGCGCAGGCGGTGCAGGGGATCCTGACGCGCGACCTGGATTACAGCGATCGATTCCGGATCTTCGAGACGCCTTCGTCGCTCGCCTCGGGGCCGATGGATTACGCGGCGTGGAACAGCGCGCGCGTCGTCTACGTCGTGGACGGCAGTGTGGAGCCGTCCGCGGATGGCGGGCTGTCGCTGCGCGTGGTCGTGCACGACATCCCGTACGCCGAGGCCAAGCCGGCGCGGACGTACACGCTGCCCGCGTCGGATGATCCCGGGTTCCGGATGGCGGTGCACTCGGTCTCCGACGAGATCGTGCGTGCGATCACGGGCGAGCCGGGCTCGGCCGCGACGCGCATCGTCTTCGTGCGGCAGAACCGCGGCAGCAACGACCTGATGATCGTGGACAGCGACGGCGAGAACCTGCGCCGGCTGACCGGCACGGAGGGGCTGATCTACTCGCCGGCCTGGGCACCCGACGCGAGCCGGATCGCGTACACGCTGCAGGGCGACGGCAGCTCCCAGCTCTTCGAGCGTGACATGAGCAGCGGCCGCATCCGCAACATGCCTGCGCCGCGCACGCAGCTCATCATGACGCCCGAGTACAGCCGCGACGGCTCGAAGCTGGCCTTCGCGGCGAGCATCAACGACCAGCTCGAGCTGTTCGAGGCGGACGTCGCAAGCGGCCGATTCCAGCAGATCACGCGCGGCCCGGCCTACAGCTTTTCGCCGTCGTACTCGCCCGATGGCAGCCGCATCGCGTTCAACTCGAACCGGCTCGGCAACCCGCACATCTACGTGATGCCCTCCGGCGGCGGTGGCGCGACGCTGATCACGCCCTTCGTCTCCGGGCAGCGCGGCTACTACACGTCGCCGCAGTGGGCGCCCAGCGGCACACAGATCACGTTCCACGGCCACTGGAACTCGCGCGGCACGTATCACGTGTTCGTCGCGGACGCGAACCGGCCGCTCTCCCAGATCCGCCAGCTCACGACCGAGGGCAACAACGAGGATCCGAGCTGGGCACCCGATGGACGACATATCGTGTACACCGCATCTGGCGGTGGCCGCAATGGCCTGTATGTTGTTGACGTTCAGTCCGGACGTGTTCGACAGCTCGCACAGGGAGTGGGGCTGCGCATGGCGGACTGGTCGCCAACGCTCGTGAGGACTAGCGGGCTCTCGAGCGGGCAGTAGGGGAGCAGCAACCAATCACCAGAGGGAGGAGTGAAGATGCTTCGACGTGCCGTGCTGTTCTCGATGCTCGTCGCGACTGCGGCGGCGTGCTCACGGAATGAGCCACCCGCGGATCCGAACCCGCCGGTCCTGCCGGACACCGCCGGTGAGGGCGCCCGCCGTGCCGCCGAGCAGGCGCGCCAGGACTCCATCCGTCGCGCCGAGGAGGAGCGGGCGCGTCGTGAGGCCGAGGCTGCCGCGACTGCGCGTGCACGCTCGATCCTCGAGGAGATGGTGTTCTTCGACTACGACGACTCGAACCTGCGTCCGGACGCGCAGGAGGCGCTGGCCCGCAAGGTCGCCGTGCTCCGTGCGAACCCGAACGTGACGCTGCGCATCACCGGTCATGCCGACGAGCGCGGCTCGATCGAGTACAACCTCGCGCTCGGCCTGCGCCGCGCGAACTCCGTGCGTGACTACCTCACGGGCTTCGGCATCAGCGCGAGCCGCTTCACGACGGAGACCATGGGCGAGGACCGCCCGCTGGATCCGGGCAGCGGCGAGTCCGCCTGGGCCCGCAACCGTCGCGGTGAGTTCTCGATCACCGGCGGCGGCGACCGCATGACGGCGCCGGGGATGTAGGAAGTACGGTGAGGGGAGCCGGTGCATCTTGGGGAGTGCCGGCTCCCTCGCCAGCGCTTTTCTACCACAGAGGACTCAGAGTTCTCTGAGTTACTACAGGATGAGACGGCGGATGCCGTCTTTCAGCAGGGGGACGTTGAAGTTGATCAGCAAGCCTACCCTGCAGCCGGACAGTTTCAGGTAGGTGAGTACCTGGGCGGTATGGACGCGATCGAGGCGCTCGACGGACTTCAGCTCTACGATCACCTTGCCACCGACCAGGAAGTCAACGCGGTAGGCGGATTCGACGGCGATTCCCCGATAACGGATCGGAATCGCCTTCTGTCGTTCGTAGGGTATACGGCGACAGAGCAGTTCGTAGGCGAAACAGGTTTCATAGGTTGACTCGAGCAGTCCCGGTCCGAGTGTCCGGTGAACTTCGATTGCAGCACCGATCACGGACGCCGTGATTCTGTTGATGTTCACTCGGTGCCCTCTGTGCTCTCCGTGGTGGAACGCCGTTCGAACGTGGCGGGGGCGCAGAGACAGAGGAATCGCCAGATGCGCCAGGCGCATAACAGCAGGAGCCAACGAATGAAAGCACGCTACTTCACCCTGCCGGTCGTCGCGCTCGTGCTGAGTGCCTGCGCAACCAAGAGCGATGTCCAGACGCTGCGGCGGGACATGGGCGCGATGCAGCAGCGGCAGGACCAGGCGATCCAGCAGCTGATGCAGCAGAACCAGCAGGTGCTGGACACGCTGCGGAACGCGATGGACCTGCAGCGGGACGCGGCGGGGATGACGAGCCACCGCTTCCAGCAGCTGGAGACGTCGCTCGCGCGGATGGAAGAGATCGTCGGGCAGACGATCCAGTACATCACGCAGCTGAACGCGCAGCTCGCGCAGTTCGCGTCCTCGGGCGCGCCGGGCATGACGCCGGCGCCGGGGGCGTCGCCGGGCTCGGAGACGGGCGGGGCGGCGTCGGCAGAGGAGTTCTACGCGCTGGGCGTGCAGAAGCTGGGTGAGGGTGCGTACGCGACGGCGCGCGCGGCATTCGGCCAGGTGATCCGGGAGTACCCGAACGACCCGCGGGCGGCGGACGCGCAGTACCAGGTCGCGGAGTCGTACTACGCCGAGCAGCAGTTCGGCGAGGCGCTGTCGGCGCTGGAGCTGGTGGCGCGGCAGTGGCCGAGCGCCGCGCGGGCGGCCGGCGCGCTGTACCGTGCGGGCGTGATCGCGGAGGAGATGGGCAATCGGGATCGCGCGCGTGAGTACTACCAGGACGTGATGCAGCGCTACCCCGACTCGGACGAGGCCCGGCAGGCGCGGACGCGGCTGCGCGAGATCTCGTGACAGGCTGACATGCGCTGCCCCTACTGCAACGGCCTGGAGGACAGGGTCGTCGACTCGCGCACGAGTCAGGAGGGGCGCGCGGTCCGACGGCGGCGCGAGTGCGTGAACTGCGGGCGTCGCTTCACGACGTACGAGTACATCGAGGAGCGGCGGCTGCAGGTCGTGAAGCGCGACGGCTCCTCGCAGCCCTATGACCGGCACAAGATCCTCGAGGCGATCCGCGTCGCGGCGACCAAGCGGCCGATCAGCAGCAGCGAGATCGAGGCGCTGGTCGACGACATCGAGGACGCCATCGCGCGTTCGGGTCGCGACGACATCGCCAGCCGCCAGATCGGTGAGCTGATCATGGACCGGCTCAAGGCGGTCGACAACGTCGCGTACGTCCGGTTCGCCTCCGTGTACCGGAACTTCCAGGATCTGGAGGAGTTCTACGAGGAGTTGCGCGACCTGTCCGCGCGGCGCGCGCGCGCAGCCGCGAGCGAGGGACAGGCCGAACTGCCGCTGTAGCACCAATGGCCGCTCTCCTGGACCGTCAGCGTCGCCCCGCCGGCAGCCCGACCGGGGAAATGCCGTTTCTCGATCACCTCGAGGAATTGCGCTGGCGCATCCTGTGGTCGCTCCTCGCCCTGATCGTCGGCTCCGGCATCGGCATCTGGCTCGTCATGAAGTACAACGTGCTGACGCTGCTGATCGAGCCGATTCAGCCGTACCTCGAGTCCGGCAAGCTGATGTACCTGAGCCCCTCCGACCCCTTCTTCCTGACACTGCGGCTCGGGCTGACCGCCGGCTTCCTGCTCGCCTCACCGATCGTGCTCTACCAGGTCTGGGCGTTCGTGTCGCCGGCACTGCTGCCGCAGGAGAAGAAGGCGATCGTGCCCGCGCTGTACCTCGGGCTCGTGCTGTTCGCGTTCGGCGTCGTGCTGGCGTACGTGTTCGCCCTGCCGATGACGCTCAAGTTCTTCATGACCAACTTCCAGACCGAGGCACTGCAGGCGAACATCATCGCGCCGACGTACCTGGGCCTGGTCGTGAAGCTGCTGCTCGCGTTCGGCGCGATCTTCGAGCTGCCGGTCGTCGTGCTGGTGCTCTCCGCGATGGGCCTGGTCACGTCGAAGTTCCTGCGTGAAAAGCGCCGCTACGCCCTGGCCGGCCTCACCATCATGGCCGCGATGATCTCGCCCGGCGACGCGATCACGGTCACGCTGCTGATGATGGTGCCGTTGATCCTGCTGTACGAGATGAGCATCGGCCTGGCGCACATGGTGGAGAAGCAGCGCGAGCGTTCGCAGGACTCGGCGGCGGCGGAGGCGGTGTGAGTCGCGGCCGCAGGTTCTTATTTTTCACCGCTGAGGCGCGGAGGGCGCGGAGGGCCCACCAGGGCTCCGGTGATGCCTCGGTATTGCGGTGCTGGTTGCATTCTTTTCTCGTGGGGATCCCGGCGGAGATCGCTCCGACCTTGATTCGAACCACCGTTCGTCGCCGCGGCAATCGTCGAACTGTTAGACAGTTTCCCCTCGGCGTCCTCCGCGCCTCAGCGGTGAAACTGCCGTTCATCGGCCTGATCTTCACACTCGCGGTTCCTGCAACCACCGCCGCCCAGCAGCCGGACACCACGACGCAGTCCAGAGCCATCGAGCGGCTGCGGCAGCGCGCGCCGCTGATCGCGCGGGACACGACGCCGGTCGATACGCTGGCGCAGGACTCGCTCGCGCCGCCGCCGCCGCAGCGGGTGGAGCTGGTCAGTGATACGGGCGGGGCGGGGCGCCGGCAGGCGGGCGGGTGGACGTCGCAGGACTCGATTGCGCGGGAGTTCATGCGCCTGTCGGGTTACGTGGCGACGGAGTACACGGCGCCGTTTGCACGCTATGACGCGGACTCGGCGCGGCTGCGGCTGGAGGGGGAGAGCAGTGTCGCGCGGGAGGGGCAGGTCCTCAACGCGGACACGTCGATCGTCTACTACGAGGACACGGGCTTCGCGTGCGGGTTCGGCGAGCCGACGCTCACGGGCGAGGGGCTGGACGCGCCGCTGGCGAGCGACTCGCTGTGCTACGACATCACCGGTGGTGTCGGTCGCGCGTACGGTCTCGCGACGAGCGTGACGGAGCAGGCGACCTGGTTCGTGCGCGGCGACTGCTGGACCGTCACCGAGGGCGGGCAGCTCTACTGTCACGACACGATCTTCACCGACTGCGACGTCGAGGAGCCACACCCGCACTACCATTTCCGCGCGAACAACGTCAAGATCCAGCGCGGCAACGTGCTGGTCGCGCGCGACGTGACGCTGCACTTCGCCGACGTGCCGGTGTTCTGGCTGCCCGTCATGATGCAGAGCCTGGAGCGCGGGCGTCGCAGCGGAATCCTGTTCCCGGAGTTCGGCGTCGCCGACATCGCCCGCACCAGCTCGAGCTACAACCGCCGGATCAGCAATGTCGGCGTGTTCTGGGCGATCAACGACTACATGGGGATGCGGCTCGCGGGTGCGTGGGAGTCGGAGAACTACTCGGCGCTGGAGATGGGGCTGGACTGGAACGTCCTGCGTCGCTTCCTGCGCGGCGGGCTGAACGTCAGCCGCTACTGGCGCGATACCGGGCAGCGTGACCTGACACTGCGGGCGAACAACAGCTGGCGCATCGACGAGCGCACGAACCTGTCGCTGAGCGCGTCGTACTCCAGCTCGACGGACCTGATCCGGAACCGCTCCTACGACCCGGAAGAGCTGAACCGCTCGATCGACTCGAACTTCAACCTGACGCGGAAGTTCGACTGGGCGAACATCTCGATCGGCGGCTCGCGGCGGCAGCAGCTGCGCGACGAGACCGTGACGTGGCAGGCGCCCGGTCTCACGGTCAACTTCCCGACGGTCACGCTGTTCGACGCGGGCCCGGGCTCCAGCGGTCCGTTCAGCAGCCTGACCTGGAACGGCAGCGGTCGCGTCGATTACAACCGGACGGACATTGCCGAGATCAACCCGCGGCCGGTGCGCAGCACGAGCGGCATCTCGGCGTCCGGCAACCACTCGATCAACCTGGGCGGCCTCGGTGTCTCGCAGTCGTTCAACGTCCGCACGCACGACGAGCTCGGCCGCGAATTGCCGGACACGCTCGGCACGATCCTGAACGACACGTCGACGTACGAGCTGAACTGGAGCACCACGGTCAGCTACCAGCAGCGGCTGTTCGCCAAGACGACGCTCACGCCGAGCCTGAACATCACGGGTCACACGCTGGGGCGGAACGAGGCGCAGATGGCGGAGCCGGTGCGCCTCAACTTCGGCGCGTCGCTCGGCACCGACCTGTACGGCTTCTTCCCGGGCTTCGGCCCGTTCGAGCGACTGCGTCATCGCATCTCGCCGACGTTCACGTACTCGTACTCGCCCGCGCCGACGTACACACCAGAGCAGCGTGACTTCTTCTCGGTCGGCGACAACCCGCTCGGCGAGCGCAACACGCTCTCGATCTCGCTGAACCAGACGTTCGAGGCGAAGTACCGGGCGGTTGAAGGCGAAGACGAGCGCGCGGGCGCAGCCGGTGACACGACCGGGGTCGAAGACACCGTGCAGGTGCTGGAGCCGGACACGACGACGGGGCCGCGCCGTCGCGAGGAGGCGCGCATCATCACGCTGCTGTCGATCAACACGAGCGCGGTGACGTATGACTTCGTGCGTGCGCGCGAGGACGGCAGGGGGCTGACGAACACGTCGATCAGCAACACGCTCTCGACCGACCTGCTCTCCAACTTCACAGTCCGCATCTCGCACAACCTGTTTGCGGACGAGTTCTTCGCGCCGGACACGGTGGCGGGCCTGCCCGGCGTGATCGGCGAGGGGCGTCGCTTCGCGCCGTACCTGACGAACATGTCGTTCGGGTTCCGCCTGGACAGCGACTCCTGGATCGCCCGCACACTCGGGCTCGGGCGTTCGCGCGACGAGGATGCGGAGCCGGGCGAGGAGCCCGACAGCATCGTCGGGCCGGGCACGACCGAGCAGCAGCAAGCCGGCATCGAGGACTGGAACCGCGACGGACCGGACGCGGGGCTGATCGGGCAGGCGGGTGCACGCTCGGGGCGGACCAGCCCCGCGGACGATGCCGTCGGCACCTGGAACGCCAGCTTCGATTACGTGCTCAACCGCTCGCGTCCGCGCCGGCTCCAGGACGGCAGGCTCACGGAAGGCAACGCCAGCCAGACGGTGCGCGGCACGTTCCGCATGCAGCCGACCCGCAACTGGGCGCTGAGCTGGCGGACCGGCTACGACTTCACGGAGGGCGAGTTCAGCGACCACACGCTGACGCTCACGCGCCGGCTGCACGACTTCGACGCGAACTTCGACTTCATCAAGTCGCAGAACGGCAACTTCCTCTTCATGTTCCGCGCGCAGCTGAGGGCGTCGCCCGATCTCAAGGTGGAGCACACGCAGCGCGACCTGGATCCGTCGAACCGGCAGTCGCGGTAACGGCTTCCATCTACCACAGAGAGCAGAAGAGCCGGGTTGACCGGGCCACCGGTGGGCGGCCAGAATCCCCGGCATGATCGAGATCGATGGCCGCTCGCTGCGGCTGGAGGACGTGGAAGCAGTCGCGCGCGGCGGGTTGCGCGTGGCGCTCGGGGCGGATGCCCGTGACCGCGTGGAACGGGCGCGCGCGCTCGTGGACCGCATCGTCGCGGAGCACCGCGTCGTGTATGGCATCACCACCGGCTTCGGTGCTCTTTCCGAGGTGGTCATCCCGCCCGAGCGGATCCGGGAGCTGCAGGCCAACCTGATCCGCAGCCATGCCGCTGGCGTCGGCGAGCCGTTCCCGGTCGAGGAGGCGCGTGCGATCACGCTGCTGCGCGCCAATGTGCTCGCGCTCGGGCATTCGGGAGTGCGACCCGTCGTCATCGAGCGGCTGCTCGATCTGCTGAACCATTCCATCACCCCGGTCATCCCGTCGCGCGGCAGTGTCGGCGCGAGCGGCGACCTCGCGCCGCTGTCGCACCTGGCCCTCGTGCTCATCGGGGAGGGGGAGGCATGGGTGGACGGTGAGCGGGTGAGCGGTGCGGATGCGCTCGCGCGCTTCGGGCTGGAGCCGCTCGTGCTGGAGGCCAAGGAAGGGCTCGCCCTGAACAACGGCACGCAGGCGCACACGGCCGTCGGCATCCTTGCACTGCTCGCGGCGGAGCGCGCGGTCGACACGATCGACGTCGCGGGCGCGCTCAGCCTGGAGGCACTGCGCGGCACCCCCGACGCGTTCGCGCCGCAGATCCAGCAGGTGCGGCCGCACGCGGGGCAGGCGCACAGCGCGACGCGACTCCGTTCACTGCTCGCCGACTCCGAGATCCGCGACTCGCATCGTGACAACGACCCGCGCGTGCAGGACGCCTATTCGCTGCGCTGCATGCCGCAGGTGCACGGCGCCGCGCGCAACGGGCTGGGGTACGTGCGCAGCGTGCTCGAGATCGAGGCCAACAGCGCCACCGACAATCCGCTCATCTTCCCGGATGACGAGATGGTCATCAGTGGCGGCAACTTCCACGGTCAACCGGTCGCGCAGGTGCTCGACCTGCTCGCCATGGTCTGCGCCGACCTCGCCGCGATCAGCGAGCGGCGCATCGCGCGCATGATCGACCCGTCCCTGTCGGCAGGGCTGCCGGCCTTCCTGGTCGAGGACGTCGGCGTCAACTCGGGGCTGATGATGGTGCAGATCGTCGCCGCGGCTCTGGTCAACGAGATCCGCCTGCGCGCCAACCCGGCCAGCACCGACAGCGTACCGACCGACAACAACAAGGAAGACCACGTCTCCATGGGCGTCGCGGCGGCGCTCAAGGCGCGCGAGGCCGTGCGGCTCCTGGAAACGGTGCTCGCGCTCGAGCTGATCACGGCAGCCCAGGGGCTGGAGTTCCTGAAGCCACTGCGCCCCGGGAAGAGAGTGGAGCAGGCGTATTCGCTGGTGCGGTCGGTGGTCGAGCCGCTGGTGCACGACCGGGTGCTGTCGGGTGACATCGCGGCGGTGGAGGGCCTGGTGCGCGAGGGTGCGTTCGCGCGCGTCTAGCTTCTTTTTTTCTACCACGGAGAGCACTGAGGACACTGAGGCGTACTGTGAAATGACTGCCAGCTTCCATGCAGCGAAGCATATTGGTAGTCAGGTTCGTCCTGGATACGCATCAGGGTAGTAAGGAAACTGTCCGGCCGTCGTGCACGATGAAAGCGATCATCCTGCGTCCGCCGGACAGACAACATCAATCCGTACTCTGTGCAACTCTGTGATATCCTCTGTGACCTCTGTGGTTAGCTTGTAAACAAATGACCAGCACCGCCACGATCTTCACGAACCTGCGCGAAGTCGTCACCTGTGAAATGCCGACGGAAGCCAGCGTCCGCAGCGGCGTCGCCGTCGTCGTGCTGGACGGCCGCATCGCCGCGATCGACGACGAGCGCATCCTCGCTGCCGCGCACCCGACGGCGGCGCGCGTCGATGCGCAGGGTGGCGTGCTGACGCCGGGCTTCGTGGACTCGCACACGCACGCGGTGTTCGGGCGGTACCGCTCGGATGAGTATGCACTGCGGTCGAGCGGCGTGCCCTACATGGAGATCGCGCGGCGCGGTGGTGGTATCCAGGCGTCGGTCAACGACGTGCGGGCCCGGTCGGAGGACGAGCTGGTCGAGCTGAACCGGCCGCGGCTGCAGCGGATGCTGCGGCTGGGCACGACCACCGTCGAGATCAAGAGCGGGTACGGCCTGCGCACGATCGACGAGATGAAGCAGCTCCGGGCGGTGCGTCGCCTGGCGGCGGACCTGCCGCTGCGGGTCGAGGCGACGCTGCTCGCGGCGCACGAGTTCCCGGCGGAGTTCCGCGACCGCCGCGACGCGTACGTCGATCTCGTGTGCGAGGAAACGATCCCCGCGGCTGCGTCGGAACAGCTCGCGCGCTTCTGCGACGTGTTCATGGAGCCGGGCGTGTTCGATGCCGCACAGTCGCGGCGCGTGCTCGAGGCGGGCATGGAGCACGGCATGAT
>DASTYK010000082.1 GCA_035764935.1 Longimicrobiales bacterium
CGAGTCGACGTGCTGCTGCATCGAGGGCGCTCCGGTCATGACCGCATCGGTCCATACCTCCTCGTCGAACGGGCTGCCAGGATGCTCCGCACCCACGATCCCTGAGGCAATCGCCGGATGGTAGTCATACTGGGAATCGCGACTCACTAAAAGCGCGTCGGCGGATACCTCGATGTCGCGCCACTGGAAATCGGCAGCGCCAACGAAACTCGTTCTCCGGCCGGCAGGCACCAGCGATTGATACTTCGACAGGCTGATTCTTTGTGGCTCACCCGGGACCAGATCGGAGATCGAAACATCATCCGAATCGCGAGCTTCAGGCAATCCCGCCACCGGAGCATTCAGTCCCGGCAGGTCGGCGCCGTCCAGCGAGCGGATGCCGAAGCTGGCGCGATAGTCCAACCCACCATAAGGCCGATAGTCCTGATCACGAGATATGGCCCGCTCGTGGCCGAGCAGATCACCGAGCTCCAGATGATCCAACGTCGCGGCGAAACGCGCGGCCCCGCGCCGGCCGCCGAGGCTGAGCGTAGTTCGCCATTGCTCCGCACCGCCCGCAGCAATTCCATAGCGCTGCTCCACTGCAAGCTCGTCGAGGTGACGACGCGTGACGATATCGATCGTGCCCGCAATGGCGTCCGATCCATAGCGCAGCGACCCCGAGTCGTAGTGAATGTCGACGTGATCGACCGCGGACAGCGGAATGGTGTTGAGGTCGAACGCGGACGAGGTAACGTTATTGGCGCTGGGCAGCGTGCGACGGCCATTGATCGTCACCAGATGCGTATCTCGGCCCAGCCCTCGAAAATCCGCATACTGCGCGCCGCTCGCGATGTAGCCGGCATGCCTTGAATAGGCGTTGCGGGCCAGGTAGCGAAAGAATTCGGGCAAGGTCGCCGCTCCTGTCGCTTCGATGTCGCCACGGCTGAACCTCACCTGCCCGCGCTGATCGGCGGGCGCCGCGACACCTCGCCCGACGACGAGGACCTTCTCACGCAACGGCTCCACGACTCGCGGCGGACACGAGCACGGGCGAGCATAGGAAATACGGAACTTGGAGGGCGTTTCCGGATCGCTCGGTCCGAGCGAAAAAGCGAATGGGCCGGAGGGGTGCGGTGCCAGCTCCACTCCTGCCTGATGCTCGATGAGCGTCAGCACCTCTTCGGGTGTCATGTGCCCCTGAATGGGCCCGACCAGGATCTCTGCTTCGTCCTTCCGATTGAAATGAAGCGTTAGCGACAGGGCGCCGAACCGATCACTCACCGCCAGCAGGACCTCGTGGAGCCGCCCCCTTGGAATATCGATGTCGCGAGCCCGTACCCAAGGGTGGTCCATCATGAACACCGGCACCGTGCCTTGTCCCTCGACCACCACGCCGGTGGCCGCGCAGACCGGCGCTGCGAGTCTGGTCCATGCGTCCTGCAACGTCATACGGCCAACCAGCGGGCCCACCGCGAGCTCGCCGCAAGCGTCGAAAACCTCGCGACCTATATATGTATCGCCACCAGTTTGCCTGGCGAAGGCCTCGACGGCGGTGCGCAGCGGTTGCTGCGGGATATCGAAGTCGATGCTCTCGTCGACGACGTCCAACGTGGCCGCATCGACGCCGTTCGTACCATCCCATGCGAACAGCAGAGCGATTCCGATGGCCCTTGCAACCTGCCGCCACGTCTCCATTGACTACAAGGACCGGCTGATGGCGCCCGGTTGTCTCGGGGCCTGCGAAGCAGGAGTTTCGCTGCTGCACCAATCAGATTGCACAGATAAACAGGAATTCGCGGCCTTCTCCTTGACAGGCCCGCGCCACTTCCCTACATTGCGCGCCTCTCGCGTGGGGCTATAGCTCAGCTGGGAGAGCGCTTGCATGGCATGCAAGAGGTCGCCGGTTCGATCCCGGCTAGCTCCACCAAGCCCCGACGTCTTACCGCGTCCCCATCGTCTAGAGGCCTAGGACATTACACTTTCACGGTAGTAACCGGGGTTCGAATCCCCGTGGGGACGCCACTTCAAGACGCCGGGCCCGCCGCCAGGCGGGCCTCATCCAGCCAGCCGCAGCCCGGCCAGTCTCTCCGGGCCGCCATCCTTAACTGGCCCTGCCTTTAACCAGCACCGCCTTGGGCGTAGGCCAAAGCTCGCTCCAATCTGGCCAGGACCGCCTCGCGACCCAGCACTTCCAGCGTGACGTCGATCGGCGGCGACACCGTTCCGCCGGACACCGCAACGCGGATCGGCTGCGCGACTTTGCCCATGCCCACACCGAGTTCCGTCGCAGTCTGATTCACTACATCGTGCAGCGACGGCGCGGTCCACTCGCCCAGCGCAGACAACTTCGTCAGCACGGTGTTAAGCGGTCCCGCGGACTCGGCAGTCAGATTCTTCTTCGCCGCCTTCTCGTCATACGAGGTGACGTCCTTGAAGAAGAAGACACTGTTCTGCGCCATCTCCTTCAGCGTCTTCGCCCGCTCCTGCTGCGCCTTCGCGACGGCGGCGAGCTTCGCATCGTCGGTGACGTTCACACCGAGCGCGGCGAGATGCGGCTGCAAATACTGAGCGATGCGCTCCGGCGTGGCCCGCATGATGTGCTGCTGATTCAGCCAAAGCAGCTTGTCGGGATTGAAGGCCGACGCCGATTTGTTCACATCCTTGATGTCGAACAGCTGCGTCATCTCCTCCATCGAGAACACTTCCTGATCGCCATGCGACCAGCCCAGGCGCACCAGGTAGTTCAGCAGTGCCTCGGGCAGATAGCCGTCCTCACGATACTGGAGCACGCTCACCGCGCCGTGCCTCTTGGAGAGCTTCGCGCCGTCCGGCCCGAGGATCATCGGCACATGCGCATACGAAGGCACCGCGGCGCCAAGCGCCTTGAGCATGTTGATCTGGCGTGGAGTGTTGTTGAGATGATCGTCGCCGCGAATGACGTGCGTGCACTTCATGTCGCTGTCGTCGACCACGACACAGAAGTTGTACGTCGGCGTGCCATCCGAGCGGGCGATGATCAGGTCATCGAGCTCCATGTTGTCGAACACGACATTGCCGTGAATGACGTCTTCGACGACCACGCTGCCTTCCAACGGATTCTTGAAGCGCACCACGGGCGAAACGCCCGGCCGCGGCTCGGTGCGATTGCGGCAGGTGCCGTCGTAGCGAGGCTTCTGCTTGGCCTCGATCTGGCGGTTGCGCATCTGCTCCAGCTCTTCCTTGGAGCAATAGCAGTGATACGCGTGACCGTTCTTGAGGAACTGATCGATGACCTCGCGATAACGATCCATCCGGCGGGTCTGATAGAACGGACCCTCGTCCGCCGTGAGTCCGAGCCACTCCATGCCGTCCAGGATGACCTGCGCCGCCTCGTCGGTGGAACGCTCCCGGTCGGTGTCTTCGACGCGAAGAATGAAGACGCCGCCGTGGCGGCGGGCGTACAACCAGGAGAACAGCGCCGTGCGCACGCCGCCGATATGCAGCATGCCGGTGGGGCTGGGAGCGAATCGAGTTCGGATGGCCATGGCGCCTTATCGGCCGCCAAGCCGGTATGCATCCGAATCGTTAGGAGTGGTGGGCGGTACAGGGATTGAACCTGTGACCCCTGCCGTGTGAAAGCAGTGCTCTACCGCTGAGCTAACCGC
Organism: Longimicrobiales bacterium; assembly: GCA_035764935.1. Taxonomy (NCBI): domain Bacteria; kingdom Pseudomonadati; phylum Gemmatimonadota; class Longimicrobiia; order Longimicrobiales; species Longimicrobiales bacterium. The sequence goes on from DASTYK010000082.1 coordinate 3,627, forward strand.
CCGATGCCGGCCCGACGAACCGTCTGAGGTTTGAAGGGGCGCGTAGTTTAGGGAGGACGACGGTCTCGGTCAAATCAAGTCACGTGCACCGGCGGCGGCCGGTTCAGCATCACCCAGTACAGCCCCAGGCTGCTGACCGCCTCGACGAAAGCGCCGAATTCGACCGGCTTGCGGACATAGCTGTTGGCGCCCAGGTTGTAGCTGGCGATCACGTCGGCATCCTGGCTGGAGGAAGTCAGCACCACCACCGGCAGATTGCGGGTGCGCTCGTCGGCACGCAGGCGTTTGAGCACGCCGAGACCGTCGAGCTTGGGCAGCTTCAGGTCCAGCAGGATCACGGTGGGCGCATTCATCACGTCGCGATGGGCGTATTGCCCGGTGGCGAACAGATAATCCAGGGCTTCCACGCCGTCGCG
>DASTYK010000083.1 GCA_035764935.1 Longimicrobiales bacterium
CGCGCTCTTGCATCGCGGCAGCGCGCTGGCGAAGATCAGCCGATGGCGGCCCGTTCCCGCGTGGCCGCGGCGACCTCCCGACACCGGAGCCCATTCATGGAGCAGCAGCAGTCGGCCACCCGCTTCTTCCGCTGGGACGACATGCCGAAGGAGCGCGTCACGGACATGCTCGACCGGCGGCTGATCACGGGTGAGCGCGTGATGCTCGCGCACGTCTATCTGAAGAAGGGCTGCATCGTGCCGCAGCACCAGCACGACAACGAGCAGCTCACCTACATCATCGAGGGCGCGCTGCGCTTCTGGATCGGGGAAGACCGGTCCGAGGAAGTCGTCGTGCGTGCGGGCGAGGTGCTGCACATCCCGTCCAACGTGTGGCACGAGGCGGAGGCGCTCGAGGACACGCTCGACGTCGACATCTTCTCGCCGCCGCGCGCGGACTGGCTCAACCACACCGACGACTACTTCCACCGGAAGTGATCTCGCACGATGGATCTCGGCATCGCGGGTAGGGTCGCGCTCGTCGCGGCATCGAGTCGGGGCCTCGGCCGCGCCATTGCCGACGAGCTCGCACAGGCCGGCGCGCGGCTGGTCCTGTGCGCGCGGGGTGCGGCGGCGCTGGAGCAGGCGCGCGAGGAAATCGCCGCGACCGGTGCCGACGTCGTCGCACAGCCCGCCGACCTGACGGACCCCGCGGGTGTGCAGGCCGTGCTCGACGCGGCGCAGCGCGCGTTCGGTGAGATCGACATCCTTGTGACGAACACCGGTGGCCCGCCCGCCGGTCCGTTCGACGCCCACTCGCCCGGGACGTGGCAGCACGCCGTCGATCAGAACCTGCACAGCGTGATCAACCTCACGCGTGGCGCGCTGGGCGGCATGCGTGCACGCGGGTGGGGCCGCATCATCAACGTGACCTCGATCGCGGTGAAGCAGCCGGTCGACGGGCTGATCCTGTCGAACAGCGTGCGTGCGGCCGTGACCGGCTTCGCGCGCACACTCGCCAACGAGGTCGCACGCGACGGCGTCACCGTGAATTGCGTGCTGCCGGGCTACACGCAGACCGAGCGTGTCGTGCACCTGGCCGAAAAGGTCGGCGACGGTGACCCTGCGAAAGGCTACGCCCGCTGGGAGTCGGAGATCCCGATGGGGCGACTGGGCGAGCCGCGCGAGCTGGCCGCGCTCGTTGCGTTCCTCGCATCCGCGCGTGCGTCGTACATCACCGGTCAGTCGATCGCAGTCGACGGCGGCTGGATCCGCTCACTGCTGTAGGAGGTGCATCATGGCGTTCGCAGAGGCACAGTGGATCTGGAAGGACGGGGAGCTGATCCCTTGGCAGCACGCGCGCATCCACGTGCTCAGCCTGGCGGTCCAGTTCGGCTCGTCGGTCTTCGAGGGGATCCGCTGTTACGCGACCTCTGAAGGTCCCGCGATCTTCCGGCTCGGCGACCACCTGCGCCGCCTCGAGGACTCCTGCCGCATCTACCGCATCGACGTGCCGTGGACGCGCGAGCAACTCGCGATCGCGTGCGGCACCGTCGTGGAGCGCAACGGCTTCGACTCCTGCTACGTGCGGCCGATGGTGCTGCGCGGCTACGGCGCGATGGGCATGCTGCCGGCCGGCAGCCCGGTCGAGACGTACGTCTGCGCGTGGCCGTGGGGCACCTACCTGGGGGATGGCGCACTGGAGAGCGGCGTCGACGTGTGCGTCTCGAGCTGGCACCGGCCGGCGCCGAACACGCTGCCGTCGCTAGCCAAGGCAGCCGGTCACTACAACAATGCGCAGCTCATCAAGATGGAGGCGGTCGCGAACGGCTATGCGGAGGCCATCGCGCTCGCGCCCGACGGACGCGTGAGCGAGGGCAGCGGCCAGAACGTGTTCCTGGTGCGCGACGGCGCGCTCGTCACGTCCCCGTCGGATGGCACGCTGCTGCTCGGCATCACCCGCCACACCGTGATGCGCATTGCGCAGGAGCTCGGCATCGACGTGCACGAGCAGCCGATCCCGCGCGAGATGCTCTACACCGCCGACGAGCTGTTCTTCACCGGCACCGCTGCGGAGATCACGCCGATCCGCAGCGTGGACCGCATCACGGTGGGGCAGGGCACGGCAGGACCGGTCACGCGCGCACTGCAGAAGCGCTTCATGCAGATCGTGCAGGGCGAGATCGAGCCACTGGAGGAGGGCTGGCTCTCGCATACGCGGGCGCTCGTGGACGCGCCGGCCGTCGCCGCCACGGGAGCGGTGCGGAGCGGCTGACATGCCCGCAGCGCGCGCCGCCGCGGCGAACGGAATCGCGGCATCGGAAGCCGGCGCGCAGCGCGTCGTCTCGCTGCTGGCGAGCGGAACCGAGATCGTGCACGCGCTCGGTGCGGCCGACCGGCTCGTCGGCATCAGCCACGAATGCGACTGGCCACCGGAGGTGCTCGACCGGCCGCGGCTTTCGCGGCCGCGCTTCGATCCGAGCGGCCTCGACAGCGGCGAGATCGATACTGCCGTCCGCATCGCCATGGCCGAGCATGGCAGCGTGTATGAGGTCGACGCCGAGCGACTCGCTGCACTCGCCCCGGATCTCGTCATCTCACAGGCGGTCTGCGAGGTGTGCGCCGTGCCCACACCCGGTGTGCGAGACCTGATGCGCACGCGCGGCATCGATGCGCGGTTGCTTTCGCTCGACGCACACACGATCGATGAGATCCAGCAGTCGATCCGCGAGGTCGGCGCTGCGCTGGGGCTCGAGGCCCGCGCAGAGCAGCTGCTCGAAGAGCACGAGGCACGCATCGCGCGCGTGGAGCGGGCCGTTGCCGGGCGCCAGCGCAGGCGCGTTCTGGCCCTGGAATGGCTCGACCCGCCGTTCGCGCCCGGCCACTGGCTGCCGGAGATGATCGAGATCGCCGGCGGCGAGAACCTGCTCGGTACGGCAGGCAGCCATTCGACACAGCATGCGTGGGAGGACGTCGCCGGGCTGGATCCGGACGTGCTCATCGTCATGCCGTGCGGCTACGGCCTGGACGCCTCGATCACCGATGCGGACCGCTTCGCGGACGACCTGCGACGCGTCGCACCGCGCGCAATCAGCAGCGGCAACGCCTTCGCCGTCGACGGCAGCGCGTATTTCAACCGCTCCGGCCCTCGCTACATCGACGGCATCGAGATCCTGGCCGGGCTGCTGCACCCGGACGTGTTCGCTGCCCCCGACGCGACGGTCGCAGCGCGCTGGCAGGCGTGAGCGCCGCGACTCTTCCGTACCTGTACGATCACAACCAGGAGCTGTGAGATGATGCCGCAGACCGCGTCCCCGATCGATCGCCGCAGCTTCATCGCGTTCACCGCGGCGCTCACGTCGCTGCTGCCCGAGAGCCTGCGCGCGCAGCAGCAGGAGCCGCGCGTGAGCGTGGACATGATCGCGCAGGCCGAGCGCATTGCCGGCCTCGAGTTCACCCCCGAGGAGCGCGAGGAGATGGTGCGCGGCCTGGACTCCAACGTCCGCGCATGGGAAGCGCTGCGCGAAGTGCAGCTCCCCAACGCCGTGCCGCCCGCAGTCCAGTTCGACCCGGTGCTGCCGGGCATTGCGGTGCCGCTGGGCGAGGGGGTGTTCCGGCCATCGGATCCGGGCGCACTGCGACGGCCTTCCAACCTGGAGGATGTCGCGTTCTGGCCCGTGACACACCTCGCCGTGCTGATCCGCACTCGGCAGGTCACGCCGAGCGAGCTGACGCGGATGTACCTCGACCGGCTGAAGCGTCATGGCCCCACGCTGGAGGCGGTCGTCACGCTCACCGAGGAGCGCGCGCTCGAGCAGGCCGCGCGCATGGACGCGGAGATCGCGGCCGGCAGGTACCGCGGTCCGCTGCACGGGATTCCCTGGGGCGCGAAGGACCTGCTCGCCACGCGCGGCTATCCGACGACGTTCGGGGCAAAGCCGTACGAGGACCAGGTCATCGACATGGATGCGACGGTCGTGCGCAGGCTCGACGACGCCGGCGCGATCCTCGTCGCCAAGCTCACGCTCGGTGCCCTCGCCCAGGGTGACCAGTGGTTCGGCGGCATGACCCGCAACCCGTGGAAGCTCGACCAGGGCTCCAGTGGCTCCTCGGCAGGACCGGGTGCGGCGACCGCGGCGGGCCTCGTCGGCTTCAGCATCGGCACGGAGACACTCGGCTCGATCGTCTCACCCTCGACACGCAACGGCGTCACGGGGCTGCGGCCGACCTACGGCACGGTCAGCCGCCACGGCGCAATGGCGCTGTCGTGGAGCATGGACAAGATCGGACCGATGTGCCGCACGGTGGAGGACTGCGCGCTGGTCTACCAGGCGATCCGCGGCACGGACGGCTTCGACCTGACCGTTCGCGACGTGCCGTTCGACTGGGACGCGGCCCGTGACCCGCGGGAACTCCGCGTTGGCTACTACCGCTCGGCGTTCGAGGCGGACCACAACACCAAGACCTTCGACGACGCCGCGCTCGACGTGATGCGTCGCATCGGCTTCGACCTCGTGCCTTTCGAGACGCCGGACGACTATCCGCTCAACTCGCTGCGCTCGGCGATCCTGACGGCGGAGGCGGCAGCAGCCTTCGACGAGCTGACGCGCAGCAACCGCGACGACCTGATGGAGCGCAGCTCCTGGCCGAACACGTTCCGCACTGCCCGCCTCGTGCCGGCCGTCGAGTACATCAACGCGAACCGTGTTCGAACACTCGTCATGCAGGCCATGCACGAGGCGATGCAGGACGTCGACGTGGTGGTCACACCGTCCTACGGTGGCAACATCCTCCTTCTCACGAACCTGACCGGCCATCCGACGGTCGTGCTGCCCAACGGCTTCACGCAGGAGAACACGCCGGTCTCGCTCTCGTTCGTCGGTCGGCTGTTCGGCGAGGGAGACGCGCTGCTGGTCGCCAGGGCGTACCAGGACGCGACGGATTTCCACACGCAGTATCCGCCGCAGTTCCGGGTCGGTGCATGAGGGCGCGGTGACGCCCGATGCGCCGATGGGCACCACGTACCTGCGCGTGCAGCGCACTGCACGGGTCGTATTGCTCGGCGCGCCCGGGCCGGACGTGCGGGAGCTGTGGATCTGCTGCCACGGCTACAGCCAGCTCGCGCCGGATTTTGCAAGGGATCTGTCCGCGCTCGCCGGACCGGACCGGCTGGTCGTCGTGCCGGAGGCGCTCAACCGCTACTACAAGGACGACCGTGGCGGTGTGCACGGCCCGGATCATCCGGTCGGCGCCACGTGGATGACGCGCGAGGAGCGGGAGCACGAGATCGACGACTACTGCGCCTATCTCGACGACGTGTACCAGCACTTCGCCCCGCTCCTGCCGGACCTCGAAGCGGTCAGTGCGCTGGGCTTCTCGCAGGGCTCCCAGACCGTCGCGCGCTGGACGGCCCGCACTGCCCACCGCGTCGACCACGTGATCCTCTGGGGTGCGGGGCTGCCGCAGGAGATCGAGCCGGCGCCGGGCATGCTCGGGGGCGCGCGCCTGACACTGGTGGCGGGCGAGCGCGACGGCTTTGCGGCGGGCGGCATCGATCGGTTGGCGGGCGAGCTGGCCGCGGCGGGCGTCGCATGCCGGGTGGAGCGCTTCGGCGGCGGACACCGCCTCGACGACGATACCCTTCTCAGGATCGCGGGCTGATCGCGGCTTCCCCGGGATGGAGGGGACCACCTGCTCGTACCCGGTGACGGGGCACGCCGCCGCCGGGTTCGACTTTCTTTCAGCGTGCTGCGCCGGCGATTAGCTTTCAGATCGCGCGCCCCACTTTTCAGCATACCCGCATGACAGCCACGACGTTCGTGCTGCTCTCCCGCCGCGCGCGCCGGTACGAAGTGACACTCGTGCTCGCGTGGTGGGGGATTTATGGCGTGTTCCTGACCGGCCAGCATCTGCTGCTGAGCCGCAGCATGGGCGTGCCGCTCGGTCTCGGCGCGGCCGCTGCGCGCGCACTGCCCGGCGCGGTCGTCTGGGCGGGCATCACGCTGGTCGCCTTCGCGCTTGCGCGTCGTTTCCCGATCGACGAACCGCCGCACGTGCGTCACGTGCTCGTGCATATCGCGGCGAGCGCCACACTGGCGGTAGCGGAGGTCGCGGTCGCGTTCGGCATCGACCAGGTCACCGGATGGTTCAACGGCAGCTTCGGCGAGCTGTTCGTGAACGGCTTCCCGCCCAACGTGCTGTACTACTGGCTGCTGGCCGGGCTCGGTCACGGCATCGAGGTGTACCGCCGCTACCGGCGCCGCGAACGGGAGGCGCTGGTGCTGCAGAAGCGGCTGGCGGAGGCAGAGCTGCACCTGCTCAAGACGCAGCTCCAGCCGCATTTCCTGTTCAATACGCTGCACGCAATCAGTGCACTGATGCACCGCGACGTGCGCGCCGCCGATCGCATGCTCACGCGACTGAGTGAGCTGCTGCGCGTCACGCTCGAGCACGTCGGCACGAGCGAGGTGACACTGCGTGACGAGCTCGACTTCCTGAAACCGTATGTCGAGATCGAGCGTACGCGGCTGGGCGAGCGCCTGAACGTCACGCTCGACATCGCGCCCGATACGCTGCACGCCGCCGTGCCGCACATGATCCTCCAGCCGCTCGTGGAAAACGCGGTGCGCCATGCGATCGCACCGCGCGCTGCGGGTGGGCACATCATCGTGAGCAGTCGCCGTGACGTCGATCGCCTGGAACTCCAGGTCGTCGACGACGGCACCGGCCGCGGCGACGGCCGCCACGGCAGTGGTGTCGGGCTTTCGAACACACGTGCGCGCCTGGAAACGCTCTACGGCACGGACTACCGCTTCGACGCGGGACCGGCGCCGGAGGGCGGGTTCCGCGCCGCCATCTCGATTCCGTTTCGCGCCGTACCGGTCGAAGAGCCGGCTGCGCTCAGACAGGAGGCGATCCCGTGACGAAGATCCGAACCGTACTGGTCGAGGACGAACCCCTCGCGCGCGAGCGGCTGCGGTCGCTGCTCGAGGAGCAGCCCGACATCGAGATCGTTGCGGAGGCCGCTGACGGCAACTCGGCAGTGCAGGTGATCCACGACGCGAAGCCCGAGCTGCTCTTCCTGGACGTGAACATCCCGGAGCTTGACGGCTTCGGGGTCCTCGAGTCCCTGGGCGCCGACACACCCCCCGTCGTGATCTTCGTGACGGCGTACGACCAGTTCGCCGTGCAGGCCTTCGAGGCACACGCGCTCGACTACATCCTGAAGCCGTTCGACGAGGACCGCTTCGCCACCGCGCTGCGCCGCGCCCGCGAATCGGTGCGCCGCCACCGCACCGGCGAGCTCGACGAGCGCCTGCAGACGCTGATCGAGAGCGTCGGCAGCGGCCGCCGCGCCGACCGCATCGCCGTCAAGGAGGGCGGACGCATCGTGTTCCTCCGCACCGCCGAAATCGACTGGATCGGCGCCGAAGGCAACTACGCCCGCCTCCATGTCGGCAAACGCTCGCACCTGATGCGCGAGACCATGACCAGCCTCGAGAACCGGCTCGACAGTTCCCGCTTCCTGCGCATCCACCGCTCGACCATCGTCAACGTCGACGCGATCGCCGAGCTGGAGCCACTGTTCCAGGGGGACTACGTGGTGATCCTGCGGGACGGCACGCGGCTGACGTCGAGCCGCGGCTACCGGTCGAACCTGCAGGAGTTCATGAGTCGGTCGGTCTAGCTTTT